>DATBGP010000001.1:0-3383 GCA_036557925.1 Candidatus Limnocylindrales bacterium
AATCGCCTGAACGACCTATGAGGGCACCTGGCTCGGCGTCGCCGTCATCGCCATCGCGATGGTCGCCGGCCTCCGCGATCGCCGGTTCCTCGAGGCCGGCGAGATCGACCCGAGCGGGAGACCCGAGGTCGATCCGGCCGAGCCGGTCAGCCCGCGGGAGGTTCGCGCTCGGGCAGAGGCCGGGTGAGCCGGACCGCGACCAGCACGAGCCCGATCGCGACCCAGATCAGCGGGAGGAACGCGATCGCGACGGCAGCCACGACTAGCGCACCGCCGACCAGCCAGCGGACGCGCCGCGCGGCCGGATCGCCCCGGCTTCGGAGCAGCGCCGCCAGGCCGAACGGGATCATCGCCGAGGGGTAGTGGAACCAGGTCACCGGCAGGGTCGCGAGCGACGCCGCGGCCGCCCAGCCGAGCCGCTCGACGGGATCGCCGCCCCGCCGCGCGGCGACGACCGTGACGAAGAGGACCGCCAGGCTCACGACGACCTGGGACGTCCGGGCGAACCCGTCGTCCGCGCCGATCAGGAGGGCGAGCTGCGCCGCCGGCCCGGCGTTGCGCGGATCGACGAGGTCGGCGTTGCTCCCCGCGCGGACGACCTGGACGTAGTCGCTCCACATCCCGATCCCGCCGAGGACCACGCTGACGGCGAGCAGCGCCAGACCGAACGCCACCGCGACGAGGAACGCCCGGCCTGCGTGGCGATCGCCGCCCAGCCCGCGCAGCCCGAACCAGACGCCGAGGACGCCCGGGTGGAGCTTCGCAATCGAGGCGGTCGCCAGGGCAAGGCCGCCGGCGCGCTCCGACGCCGGGCCGCTCCCCGGCGACACCGCCAGGAGCATCGCGCCGTAGAGGAGCGGGAAGAAGACGTCGAGGTTCCCGAAGAGGAGCCCGATCGCGAACGGGAAGCAGAGCGGGGCGAGGGCGACGACGGGCACGACGATCGAGCGCGTCGGCAGACCCGGCGCGAGGCGGCGGCCGAGCGCCGCGGCGACCGCGGCCAGGCCCGCCACGGCGGCCGCTCCCCACGCGACGAGCATCACGGGCGACGGAATGGAGGCGAAGATCGCCATCGCCTGGGCGACGACCGGTGGGTACGAGTAGAAGAGGCTCTCGGCGACCGGGGCCGTCCCGGCGACCAGGGCCGGGTCGTACGGGGAGCGGCCCGCGGCGACGTCCCGGCCGGCCTGGAGGAGCAGCTCCAGGTCGAAGCCGGCCTTCGGCGGCGTGGCGGCGTAGAGCGTCGCGCCGATCCAGACCAGGCCGATCCAGCCGACGATCCCGAGGATCGCGAGCGCGCCCGTCGCCATGGATCGGTTCGCGACCGGCTTGGTCTCGAGGGCGATCGGCTCGCTCATCGGTCGTCCGGCTCCCGGACCGCCGCGACCAGCGTCGACAGCTGGTAGAGCAGCAGACGCGGCGTCGCGAGAACCGACAGCGCGACGGCCGCGGCCCAGCCGTACGGCTTCCGGGCCGCCCAGATCGCGAGGGCCGTGCCTGCCACGACGAGCACCGCCCAGAGGACCGGCGAGATCGCGTACGGCGAGAGCGAGACCACGCTCCCCACCTGGTCAAGCCGCAGGAACGAGAGATAGGCGATCGTGTCGGCCGGGGCGAGGACCAGCTGGAAGGCGACGATGCCCGCCACCCAGCCCGCGAGCCATCCGAGCGACCGCCAGTCGCGGCGGCCCAGCCACCAGACCGCCACTAGGATCGGGAAGACCTTCAGGTTCGCGGCGAGCGCGACGGCCCACGGCATGCCGAGGGCGAGCAGCCACGTGACGGCGACCTGGGCCTGGCCGATGACGAACGCCCAGCCCGCGGGCAGGGCGAGGGCGCAGACGACGAACAGCGAGAGCGGACGGCGCAGGTCGACCCGGACGAGCGTCGCGACCGCGAGCACCGCGAGGAGCGCCATCCAGATCGCCGCCGCCACCGGGAACGACAGCAGGGCGAGCGGCCGGAAGAGGATCGCGAGGAGCGGCGGATACCGGTAGAACGCCGCCTCGTCGGGGCCCGCCGGCTGGTCGTAGAGCGGCTGGCCGGCGTTGAGCCGGGCGCCGGCGTCGTAGTAGGCATGGACGTCCGCGAGCGGATCGTTCAGGAGGTGGAGGATCACGGTCTCGACGCCGAGGGCGATGCCGACGAGCATCGCGAGGCGGAGGACGAGGCGGACGCGGGGTGTCGCCCACCAGGCCGGACGACCCGACCGGATGTCGGTGGTCACCCGGCCATCCTAGTCGCGAGGCGGCTCCCGGAAGGGGACCGAACGCCCCGCGCGGGTGGCCCATTCGTACTGGTCGGGGGTCCCGGGGGGCGGTGCTACGCTGCACCGGCCGTGCGGATCCCGATCCTCCTGTATCTGCTCGCGCTCGTCGTCCGGATCGGATTGGTGATCCTCTACCCCGACCCGGCCTACCCCGATTCCTATTACTACGTCGACGTCGCGCGGTCGCTCGCGGCGGGGCACGGCCTGAACCTGGACTTCGTCTGGATCTTCGCCGAGGTCGGCAACCGGATCCCCGCGAACCCGGTCCTGCCGATCCCCGGCAACGCCCACTGGCTGCCGCTGGCGTCCTTCATCCAGGCCCCGTTCATCGCCGTCCTCGGCCCGACGACGCTGGCCTCGGCGATCCCGACCGTCCTCATCGGCTCCCTGACGGCGCCGCTCGCCTGGTTCATCGCCCGGGACGCCGGTTCGCTGAAGGCGGTGGGCATCGGCGCCGGCATCCTGTGCGCGATCCCCGCGGCCGGCGCCGTGTTCATGGCCCAGCCGGAGAACTTCGCGATCCTCCAGCCGCTCGTCGCCGCGACGATCTGGCTGACGGTCCGCGGCCTGAAGGGCAGCGCCTGGTCCTACGTCGGCGCGGGCTTCCTCGTGGGGCTGGCGTCGCTGGCCCGGAACGACGGGTTCATCCTCGGCCTCGCGGTCGGGCTGGTGTTCGTCTGGGACCGGGCGCGGGCCTGGCTCTCGAAGGGCCGGCTCGCGCCGAGGCTGCCCTGGCGGGCGGCGTTCGGCTGCTTCGCGCTCTACCTGGTCGTGATGGTCCCGTGGTTCGCCCGCCAGGAGCTGACCTTCGGCTCGATCTCCCCGACGACCTCGGGCGGCAGCGCCCTCTGGATCCGGACGATCCAGGAGTGGAACAGCATCACGGCCGATCCGTCGCTCTCGAAGTTCCTCGCCCAGGGGCCCGGGCCGATCATCGGGTCGCGGCTCGGCGGGCTGCTGTCCGCGATCGGCAACTTCGCGGTGATCATCTGCTCCGTCGTCCTCGTGCCGTTCCTCCTGATCGGCAGCTGGATCCGACGGCGCTCGATCGACTTCGGGCCGTGGTTCCTCTACGCCTTCCTCGTCTTCCTGGGCGCGACATTCCTCTATCCGC
>DATBGP010000002.1:0-7717 GCA_036557925.1 Candidatus Limnocylindrales bacterium
GCGAGGTTCTCCCGAACGAGATTCATCCACGGTCAGGATCGACGTCCCGCGCTGGCCTCACATCTACCGGCGGTCACGAAGTCAGCCGCCGATCGGCCCTTTCTGCCCCCGCTCAGCCCCTCGAACCCGTCAGGCCACGGACGAGCCGGCAGGCGACGATGGCCCACGGATCGCGAAACGCATGGTCAGGGGGTTCAGGGCGTATGGCAGCGGGCGGTCCGGACCCAGCTTCGGGGTCAGGAGTCCGAACTCCGCCCGCCGCAGGAGCTCGGCGAGGCTCGTCGTGGTCAGCACGAGGGCGAGGTTCCGGCCCGCGCACTGGGCGCCGCCGCGGGAGAAGAGGTTGAACGACCAGTCGGAGTCCGCGGCGCCTTCGAGCCAGATCTCCGGGGCGAACCGGTTCGCGAACGGGAACCTGGGGGCTCGGTGGAAGACCGCCGCGGGAATCAGGACGCGCGTTCCGGCGGGCACGGTCGTGCCGAGCCATTCGGTGTCGGTCGTGGTCCGCCGGACGAGCGTCGGCGCCGCAGGCCACAGGCGGATGCTCTCCTGGACGCACGCCCGAAGGAACCGGAGGTCCGCCAACCCGGCGACCGTGCCGCGGCCGTGGGCAGCATCGGCCGCGGCGATCTCCTCGAGGGCCTTCGCGCGCGCCGCGGGATGGGTGGCAAGCAGGGCCAGGGCGTTCGTGGCGACGGTCCGCACCGCGTCGAGGGCCATGAGCCAGAACGGGACCTGGCCGTTCGGGTCCGTCTCGTGCCCCTGCGGAGCGATCGGGAAGAGGCTGACGAGCGTCCCGGGCTGCGCGGCCTCGACGTAGCTGCGGATCCGCTCGTCCATCGACGCCCGGAGCCTCGCATCCCGACGACGATTCCAGACCTTCACGCCGAGCCAGTTGCCGTCCTCGCGCAGGCGGCTGTGCCAGTCGCTCAGCTCCGTGTCGTCGGCGGCCGCGTCGCCGAGGACGCATCTGCGGCTGATCCGGCGGAAGGCCGCGAGCGAGCGCTCGTAGTCCAGGACGTCGGCCGTCTCGAGCATCCCCGCGAGCTCCTCGCCGACGATCGCCAGGAACCGCTCGGCGAACCGATGCGGCTCGTGCCCATAGTCGAGCACGGTCTCGTTGAACGGGCGGCGCTGGCCGCGGAGCGCGGGCGGCGAGGCGTTGAGCGCGTCGGGCGCGAACGGCTCGAGTGCGCGCTGCTTCTCGCGGGCGTCCAGCGCGAACAGCTCGACGGGCGAGTCGAGGACGCGACGGACGTCCTCGGTCGTCAGGATCAGGAGCGTCCGACCGACCGCGCCGCGGAGCAGCAGCGAACGGTCGCCGTGGCGCCCGGCGAACCGCTCGACTGTCGCGATGGTCCAGCGGGCCATGTCCAGCCGGGTCGCAAGCTCGGTCCAGAACGGCTGCGGGATCAGGGCTCCGCGGAGCAGGCTCGGCAGGGCGTAGGTCAGCGTGAACCGGGCGTTCTCCAGGAGCGAGGCGCGCGGGAGGCCTGCGGTCACGCGTCCGTCTCGGTGGCCGCCGCGCTCGCCTGGGGAGCAGCGGGCCGGCGCCGGTCCTGGAGCACGTGGAACGCGACCATGACCCCGGTCATGACCGCCAGCGCGACGATGAACCCGATGGCCGTCCCTCGCCCCGGTAGGAACGCGTCGCGATTCAGGATGGAGACGACCAGCAATGCGACGCCGTTGAGGATGAACAGCCTGGCCGCCGTCCGGATCTCGTCCCAGTCCTGCGCGAAGGCCATGGTCCCGCACCACACGGACCAGCCGAGGAACCACGCCGCGACGATCCGCGCGTCGAGCGGGTTGAGCTCCCACGCCCAGCGGGTCGCGGCGAACTCCGGGTTGATGACGAGGAGCAGGCCGTTCATCAGGAGCAGGCCGGTGACGAGGACGAGGAATCGCTTGAACCAGACGTCGAGCGGACCGCCGGAGGTCGGCGGCGCCGCCGAGAAGGTGCCTCGCGGGATGAGGTAGACCATCACGACGGGCTCGAAGATGTAGAGGACGATCCAGATGTGGGCGAGCGGCGTCTCGAACGGGTTCCAGTGGAACTCGTCCGCGTGCCAGTAGGTGGCGAGCAGGAGGGTCCCGGTGAACACCAGGTTGCCCCAGACGATCCAGCGAAGCCGCAGCCAGCTCCGCTCGAAGGCCGCGTTCAGGAAGAAGAAGGTCCGGAAGACGTAGCCGGCGCCGATGAACAGCTGCGCGAAGCGGGGCTGGATGTTCCAGGCGAAGGAGTCGGGAATGAGCTGGGGGAAGAAGAGGAACCACACCGCGAACCAGGCCGCAGCGGCGGCGCCGAGCAGACCCCAGCCGAGGCGTGACCGCCGTGCCACGTCCATCGCTCCCCCTCCTCGCCGGATCGCGGATCCCGCGCGCTCGGCGACAGCGTACGCCCGGCGTCGAGCGCGGACGTCTCGAGACGAGGGGAGGCGGCGATCGCCCGGCGGGTTCGGGCGGGCTACGTCACGGATCGTCTAGACGGTGGCCGCCGCGGTGGTCTGCGAGCGCAGCCAGTCCTCGAACCGGGTCTCCCCGAGCGTGGCACCATCCCCGGGCACGAGCGTCCGGTCGTCGACCCGGATCCCGTAGTACCCGGCGGCCGGGTCGGCTTCGACCTGGCGCGGATCCTGCGTCGCCGCGACGAACCGCCGGAGGAGCTCGTCGAACTGGAACTGCTCCGGCCCGCCGACCTCCACGATGTCGTTCACCGGTGCCCCCGATGCGGCCCGGGCGACGGCCGCGGCGACGTCGTCGGCCGCCATCGGCTGGAACCGGACGGGCGGGACCCGAACCGTGCTGCCGTCGGTCTGCGTGTCGACGATGCCCTTGAGGAACTCGAAGAATTGCGTGGCGTGGACGATCGTCCAGGGGATCGGAGACGCCGCGATGAGCGCCTCCTGCCGCAGCTTCGCGACGAAATAGCCCGCGGTGGTGGTCTCCGGATCACCGCCCTCGGACAGCGCCTTCGTCCCCACGACGGACAGGGCGACATGGTGCCCGACACCGGCGGCCTGCTCGGCGGCGAGGAGGTTGTGATTCGAGGCCTCGAAGAAGTCGAGAGCCGTGTGGTACTCGAAGTTCGGCGAGTTCGACACGTCCACGACGACGCTGGCGCCTTCGAGCGCCGGCGCGAGCCCTTCGCCCGTGATCGTGTTGATGCCGAGCCGCGGCGAGGCGGGAACGACCTCGTGCCCAGCGCCTTCGAGCCGGGCGACGGTCCGCGAGCCGATGAGCCCGGTGCCGCCGATGACGACGATCTTCATGCGTCCCAGTCCTCCACGTGTCCTCGCGGGGTTCGGTTCCCAGACTGGACGAACCGCGAATGGCGGACAAGGGCGTCGACCCGACGGACGGCCTGCCCAGCGTCGGGGGCACCGGCGGCGGGCGGGCTCGGGCGCTCAGGCGGCCGAGTGGAGCTCGAAGACGACCCGCCCGTCGGCCGCCCCGGCCGGATCGTCGACGTCGACCTGGTCCATGACGCGGATGAACTGGACGCCGAGCGGGATCCGATGGGCGAGCGGCCGCAGGACGTCGCGGAAGAAGGCGAGGCGTTCCGTCGGATCCAGCTCGGTCGCCCGGACCTCCTCGGTCCGGCCGTGGAACGTGATCGTGGCCCCGCCCGCGGCGCGGAGGTTGCGCACCCAGTTGACCTCGCCCCACGGCGCCCAGACCCAGCGCCGGCCGTCGACGTCGATGACCGCGAGGGCCGCGGTGCGCGGCTCGCCGCTCTTCCGGCCGCGGATCGTCACGAGCCGGTTGAAGCCGAGCGGCACGCCGTGTTCGAGGAGGAACCGGAGCACGGGCGAGAAGAGGCCGACCATCGGCGGAACGGAGGCAGTCGGCGTGGCGGCGGTGGATCGATCGGCCATGCGGTTCTCCTGGTCTCGGGGGGAGAAGCGACGTCCTGAACTCCTGACCCGCGGGGCCGCCGGGATGTGACCGGACGGGCGAAGACCGACGCTTCCTCGAAGCCCCACCGTAGGGGATCGCCGCTCGAACCCGGACCCTCGATCCGCCGGCGGACGTTGCAGGATGTTTGCCGATGCCCGGCGCGCCCGCGGGGCCGGGCGGCGCGGCCCGCCGAGGTGCCATGCTGGGCGCGACCGGCCGAAGCGACGACCGGCCCGGAGAGGCGAGACCCATGACGGCTCCCACGACGACCGCCGCGAACCTCCGGGTCGGCGTGCCCGCGCCCTCTGCCGCGGCCGGATCATCGTCCGCTGTCGCGCCCGTCACCGTCCCCAACGCCGTCACCGGCCTGACCGGTCGGGAGCGCGTCCACGGCTTCGATCTCGCCGCCGGTCTCGCCGTCTTCTTCATGATCCTCGTCCACGTCCTCTGGCACTGGGGACGGCCGGAGACCTGGACGACGCCCATCGGCGAGGCGATCAGCTACGCGGCCGGTCCGACCGCGGCGCCCGTCTTCGTCTTCCTGATGGGCGCCTCCCTCGGCGCCGCCCGCCAGGCCCGGGCAGGCCCGCTGATCACCCGCGGTCTCTGGCTGCTGTTCCTCGGCTACGTGCTCAACCTCCTGCGGGGGGTGATCCCGGGCTCGCTCGGCACCGCGTTCGGGGTGGTCACTCCCGAGCAGATCTGGCCGTACACGCCGTGGTGGCTGGCGACGACGGTGGATCTCCACCACGTCGTGGGCCTGTCGCTCGTGACGATCGCCCTGCTCCGGATCCGGAGCGAGCCCTCGATCGCTTGGCTCGCGATCGCCGCGGCCGTCGTGGCCCTGGCGCCGTGGCTCCGGACGGTCCAGCTCGGCACGCCGGTCCTCGACGCGCCGCTGACGCCCGTCCTGGGCTCGGCGCCGAACGTCTACTACGCCGTCGTGCCGTGGCTGGCCTATCCGCTCGCGGGCGCCGTCTTCGGGTCGATGCTCGCCCGAAGCCCGGATCGCGGCCGCCTGTTCCGTCGCGGGGCGGCGCTCGGCGCGGGCCTCCTGATCGTCGGTGGCGTCCTGATCCTCGTGACGCGGCCCGGGTTCGACGTCTTCACGTACTGGCGCCAGCCGCCCGCATTCGTCGTCGCGATCCTCGGGATCATTCTCCTGTGGCTCGCCCTCTGCGACGCCGTCTGCCGGTTCGATCCGCTGCGCCGGCGGCTCGGCGTCGTGTTCGGCTGGAGCCACCGCGTGATCGCGATGTACTTCACCCACTGGATCATCGTCGGCTGGGGCGCCGGGCTCGTCGGCTTTCGGGCGCTGGACCTTCCGCAGGTCCTCGTCGCGATGGCCGCGGCGGTCGTCCTGACGAGCGTGCTCTCGCACGCGGCGGTGAAGCTCGAGGCGAGCCCGTGGCTCCGCCGGGCGCCGGGTGCCGGGCGGTCCGAGGTCGCGGTCGAGCTCGAGAGCGACCGCGCGACGCCGGCCACCGCCTGAGGCCCAACATCCGACCGCTGACGCCGGCGACCGCCCAGATGACCTGCCGAGGGTGACGAGGGCGGGCTGCGTCCCCGAAGATCACGTCATGGACCGAACGATCGCCGTCGTCGGGGTGCCGACCGCGCTCGGCGGCGAGCTGCCCGCGGATCGCCATGTCGGGATGGCGGAGGCGCCGGCCGACCTCCGCCGGCTCGGCTTCCTCGACCGTCTGACCGCCGCCGGGCTCGAGCTCCGCGACGATGGCGACGTGCCGGTCGATCTGCCGTTCCGCCACGATCCCGATCCGCAGGCGAAGAACCGAGCCCTCATCGGCGAGCTCCTGCCGCGCGAGGCCGAGCTCGTCGCCAGGGCCGTCGCGAACGGCGAGCGGCTCCTCGTCCTCGGCGGCGACTGCTGCGCCCACGCCGGCGCGATGGCGGGGCTTCGACGCGCCCGACCCGACCGCCGCCTCGCGATCGCGTGGTTCGATGCCCACGGCGACCTGAACACCCCGGAGACGACGCCGTCCGGCCACGTCTGGGGGATGCCGTTCGCGATGCTGCTGGGTCGAGGAGCGGCGGATCTCGTGGGCGCCGTCGCGGGCCCCACCGCGGAGCTCCGCCATGCGGCGCTCATCGGTGGCCAGGTCCTCGACGAGCCGGAATCGCGCTGGGTGGCCGGCTCGCCGGTCGCGCACTACGGGGCGGGGATGCTCCGGACAGCGGCCGGCCGGGCGGCGCTGGCGGCGTGGGCGGCCGCGGTCGGCAGCGAGGTCGACGGCCTCTACGTCGCCGTCGACCATGACGTCCTGGACGCGGACGAGACCGCATGGGCCGTCACGATGCCCGAGACGCGAGGGCTTCCGGCGGAGGACGCGGTGGAAGCCGTCCGGATCCTGGCTGCGGCGATGCCGGTCGTCGGCTACGGAGCGACGGCGCTGAACTTCGCGACCGGTGGAGATGCCGAGCGGACCGTCGAGGTCGCCGCGGCCCTCGCCGTGGCCGCCCTGGGATGAGGCCCGGGAACCCGGCGGTGAACGGCACGCCGCCCCTCGCAGGAGCGCCGGGCCGGGGTCGCATCGAGCACATCGTGGACGCGGGAGGGATGTGATGGTTCGAACGTACGCGCAGCGGCTGCACCCGTGGCTGGCCGGGCTCTTCGCCCTGGGGGTCCTCGTGCAGGCCTTCCTCGCGGGCGCCGCGCTCCCGCAGCTCGGCGGGAACGGGGACTTCGCCGCACATCGCGACTTGGGCTACACGGGTCTCGGGATCCTCGCCCTGGTCGTGCTCATCGTGGCCGGGATCGCGCGGGCGAGCCGGATCCAGATCTGGGGTTCCATCGGCCTGTTCGTGCTCTACGTCGTGCAGACGATCCTGCCGACGCTGGCGGGATCGTCGCCGCTGCTCGCGGCGCTCCACCCGGCGAACGCGATCCTGCTGTTCGCCCTGGCGACCTGGATGTTCGTGGCGGAACGGCGGGTGACGCCGGCGGCGTGACGGTGACGGGCGCGCGGCCCGCGGTCAGCGGGTCAACGGGTCAACGAGGCTTCGAGCGGTTCGCCGCGAGATGGGCTGTCCAGGCCGACGTCCGGCCGTCCGTCGAGAGGCTGCTGCCATGCCAGCCGCAGACGCAGGTGATCGTCTGGGCCTGGTGCTTGTACTCCGCGATCACGTGCTTCAGGGGCTCCGTGGTCGCGTTGGCGGCCGGTCGGGACGGGCGCATCGTGCCATTGGCCATTGGGCGTTGACCTCCTCGGATACGTCGGCCGGACGCGCAGGCCGGTCCAGGAGGGCCATCGACCTAGCGGGGACGGGTCGCGTGGGGGCGCGATCCATCCATTCTACCGCTCGAGGGAGGTTCCTGCCCGGAACGAGCCGCGCAACAGGGCTCAGACGGGGCCGTCCGCGGGGGTGTTCCAGGCCTCGACCACGCGCCGTTCATGCTCCCAACCGAGCTCCGAGATCGTCGCGGTCCAGAGCTCCAGGCGCGAGCCGAAGACCGGCGCAGCCTCGAGCCAGCGCGCCGCGATGACGCGCAGGAGATGGCCGTGCGAGAACACGAGGACGTCGCCGCCGGCGGGCAGGAGACGGGCGATCACCCGATCGGCGCGGGCGCCCAGCTCGTCCAGCGATTCGCCGCCGGTCATCGGCCCGCTCCAGACGGTCCAGCCGGGGATCTCGCGGGCGATGTCCAGCCGGGTCCGGCCCTCGAAGGCGCCGTAATCCCACTCGCGGAGGTCGTCGTCGAGCTCCGCTCGGTCGCCGAATCCCGCCAGCCGGGCGGTCTCCACCGCGCGCTGCAACGGGCTGCAGACGACCCGGGAGAACGTGCGCCGGGCCAGGA
>DATBGP010000003.1:0-2083 GCA_036557925.1 Candidatus Limnocylindrales bacterium
GCTTGTGCGGGTAGGCCTGGTGGCCGGTGTCCCAGACGATCCGATCGCGGGGCGACTCGAGCAGCCGGTGGAGCGCGATCGTGAGCTCCACGACGCCGAGGCTGCTGCCGAGGTGGCCGCCGGTCGTGGCGACGGTCCCGATGATCGTCTCGCGGATCTCCGCGGCGAGGCGGTCGAGCTCGGGCGCCGTGAGGTCGCGGAGATCGGCCGGGCCGCGGAGGGTGGGCAGGATCGGGGTGGGCTCGGTCACGATCGGCGATGGCTCCAGGTGGCTCGTCGCCGGTGGCGACGGGGGTCGTGCGACGCGTCGGCGGGAGCGTCGGGCGTCAGACGGATTCGGGTCGCCTCGTGCGACGGATGCGGGCGGGAGGATACGCGGATTCGCGCCGCGACGCCTGCTCCGGCCCGGGTCGAGCGACGGTTGAGCGCCGGCCGCCGATGTGTGATCGTGCGCGCAGGAGGGACCCATGTCGATCGAGCCGGCGCTGCCGTCCACGCGGATCTCGTTGCCGAGTGCCGTCCACCCGGACCACCCCGAGTACGACGCGCATCGGCTGTCGTTCAACGGCCTTCTCGATCGCCGACCGGCCGCGATCGTTCCGTGCACGACCACGACCGAGGTCGTCGCGGCCGTTCGAGCCGCCCGTGCCGCCGTGCTGCCGATCGCGGTCCGCGGCGGCGGCCACAGCGTCGCGGGCCACGCGTTCGCGGACGGTGCGCTCGTGGTCTCGCTGGCGCCGATGCGCGGCGTGACCGTGGATGCCGGGCGGCGCGTCGCCGATGCCGGCGGCGGAGCGCTGTGGGAGGACGTGGACTCCGCGGCGTTCGCCCACGGCCTGGCGGTCCCGGGCGGCACGTTCGGCGACACCGGGATCGGCGGGCTGACGCTCGGCGGCGGCATCGGGTGGCTCCTGCCGGTCGCCGGATTCACCTGTGACAACCTCGTCGAGGCGGAGGTCGTGACCGCCGAGGGGTCCGTCGTCATCGCCGGTCCCGACGACGATGCCGAGCTGCTCTGGGCCCTGCGTGGCGGCGGCGGCAACTTCGGCGTCGTGACCCGCTTCACCTACCGGCTCACGCCGATCGGGCCGATGTTCGGGGGCCACATCGACTACCCCGCGTCGGCCGCCGCGGCCGTCCACGCCCGCATCGGCGAGGTGGTGGCGCGCTGGCCGACCGCGTGCGCTCCCTTCATCTCCATGGGGCGCGGCGAGGACGGCACGCCCGAGATCACCTTCCTGCTGGCGGTCGTCGACGGCTCCGACGGCGAGGCGATCGCGGCCGCCCTTCGACGCGACCTGCCCGTCAAGGCCGAGGATCTCGGGCCGCGAACCTACCCCGAGCTCCAGGAGCAGAACGGCATCCTGCCGTTCGGGCTGCGCCACTACTGGAAGGGCCATTTCGTGGGCGGCCTCGACCTGCCGACCTTCGAGGCACTCGTGGAGGCGTCCGTCAGTCCCGACGCGGTCGAAGGCAACTTCATCCTGCTGGAAGGCATCACCGGCGCCGGGCGGGAGGAGCCAGCCGGCGGGGCGGCGTTCGGTCAGCGGTCCGCCGCCTGGAATGCCAGCGCGCTCGCGATCTGGGAGAACCCCGAGGTGGACGACGTCGCCATCGGCTGGTCCCGGCGGGTGGCCGACATCCTCGCGCCGGCGTCGCTGACGGGCGGCGGCTACGTCAACTACGCGCCGGTCGACGAGACGCCGGATCGGGTTCGGGCGGCGTACGGGCCCGACCGATGGGATCGCCTCGTCGCGGTCAAGCGACGGCTGGACCCGGAGAACGTCTTCCGGTTCAACCACAACATCCGGCCGGACTGACGCCCGGCGGGCGCGATCGCGCCGGGCCTAGCCCTCGGTCGCCTCGTCGGCGGCGATGTCGCGGGCCTCGAGGGCTCCGCCCGGCCGGCTGATCAGCTGCTGGACCCGGAGCTCGGCCTCGCCCAGGAGCTTCTCGCAGTGGCGCTGGAGCGCGACCGCGCGCTCGGTCCGGGCGATCGTCTCCTCGAGCGACAGGCCGCCGGCCTCCAGCTCCGTCACGACCGCCCGCAGCTCCGCGAACGCGTCGTCGAAGCTCAGGGCCT
>DATBGP010000004.1:0-2002 GCA_036557925.1 Candidatus Limnocylindrales bacterium
GGATGCCCGCCGGTCAGGCCGTAGTCCCGCTCGAGATCGAGCGGCGTGATCACCTCGCGGGCGCGGACGCTCGACGTGAGGCCCGGGGCGAGCTCGTCGAGGACCCCGACGACGCGATCGGCGAAGCCGTCGGCCCGGCCGGCGTCGTCCCACGAGCCCACTCGCAGCTTCGCCGGCGCGTACTGGGCGAGGACGCTCATCACGTGCGTCCCCGCGGGCGCGTCGGCGACGAGCCCCGGGTCGACCAGCGACGGGATCGTCGCCTCGAGGACCGGCGTGTCCGACGTCCGGCCGTACTTCGCGGCGTCGAAGGCCCGCTCGATCGCGTCGATCCCCGGCGCCGCGAGGATCCGGCCGCGGAGCAGCCGCTCGTCGTCGCCGGCCGCGGCCGTGAACCGCGGCAGCCTGTCCAGGACCAGGTTCACCTTCGCGACGACGCCCGGCGTGCGGTAGTTGCCGGCTCGCCAGCGCATCGTGGGACCGAGGGTCACCGGGTCGACGAGCGTGAGCAGCGTCCGCTTCGGGTCCAGACCGGACACGATCGTCGCCGCCGCGATCTCCTCGCCGGAGGCGAGGACGACCCCGGTGACCCGGCCGTCGCGCGACGTGATCGAGACCACGTCGGCGTCGCAGCGAATCTCGCCGCCGGCGGCGCGGACGGCAGCGGACAGCGCGTCGCTCAACGCGCCGGGCCCGCCGATCGCGAAGACGGTCTGCCCCGCCGCGCCGCCGTCCGTCCCCGCCGAATCGCCGAGGAGGATCGCCGTCGAGCCGGCCGACCACGGCCCCAGGAACGAGTACCGGACCCCGCGCCACGCGACCGCCGCACGGATCGCGTCGGTCTCGAGCGACTCGGCGACGAAGTCGGCGGCGGCCATCGGCAGGACGCGGAGGATCGTGTGGGCGTCGTCCTTCCCCAGCCCCCGGAACGTCCGCCCGAGCCGGAGCCCCATCAGGGCATCGCCCAGGCCCGGGGACTTCACGTCCGGCGGCGTCTCGGCCGAGAGGTCCGCCAGGAACGTGCCCAGGGAGCGCACGAGCCGGTCGAAGGCCGGCCAGGCCTCGGCATCGGCGGCGCTCCACGGCCGGAGCCCCTCGACGGTCCGCGCCTGGTCCGCCCACAGCGTGACCGCCCGGCCGTCCGGCTGCGGGACGAACACGCGCACGTCCGGCGCAACGAGCCGCAGCCCGTGCTCTCGCAGTCCCAGGTCGCGCACGACGGACGGCCGGATCCGCCCGACCGTGTCCGCCAGCCGGGGAACCCGGACGCCGCCGAGCGAGGACGTCTCGGCCGCCCCGCCGACCCGGTCCCGCCGCTCGAGGACGAGGGCGCGCTTGCCCGCCTTCGCGAGATACGCGGCGGCGACGAGCCCGTTGTGCCCGCCGCCGACGACGACCGCGTCGTACGTGACCGCCATCAGGCCGCTCGCCGGCCGCGCGACCGGAGGACCTCGAGCGCGGCGATCCGCCCGGTCGCGCCCATGATCCCACCACCCGGATGCGTCGACGAGCCCGACAGCCAGAGGTCGCGGATCGGCGTCCGGAAGCGGGCGTATCCCGGCGTCGGCCGGTTGAAGAACAGCTGCTCGAGGGTCAGCTCGCCCTGGAAGATGTTGCCCTCGGTGAGGCCCGTCGTCCGCTCGATGTCGAGGGGCGTCTGGACGTTCCGGAACAGGATGATGTCCCGGATGTTCGGGGCGAACTCGGCGATCCGGTTCACGACGGCGTCGCCGAACGCCTCGCGCTGGTCGTCCCAGGTCCCGAGCTCCGGCGCGAGCTGGTACGGCGCGTACTGGACGAAGCAGCTGATCACGTGCTTGCCGGGCGGGGCCATCGTCGGGTCGACGAGCGTCGGGATGATCATGTCGATGTACGGCTTCGCGCTGAAGCGGCCGTACTTCGCGTCGTCGTAGGCCTGCTCCATCTCGTCGACCGACGGGCTGAACGAGATCGCGCCGCGGAGGTGCTCGCCGGTCCCGGGCAGGCACGTGAAGTCGGGCAG
>DATBGP010000005.1:0-4534 GCA_036557925.1 Candidatus Limnocylindrales bacterium
CGGCGGCACCTCGATCGACCTCCACCAGAGCGCCGCGGCCCAGATCGACGTCCGCCCGAACACGGCGGCCGCGACGGCGACCCCGACCGGCGGGCCCACGCCGACGCCGACGCCCACGCCGACCCCGACCCCGACGCCCACACCGACGCCGACCCCGACCGGGACCGTGGCTCCGACGCCCACGCCGACGCCCGCCCCCACCCCGACACCGACGCCGTTCTGCGCGCCGCCGATTGCGGACTTCACCTTCTCGCCCTCGAGCGGCAAGAAGAAGAAGACCGACTTCCAGTTCTCCGATCTCTCGACGACGGTCCTGCCGACCTGCCCGCTGACCTGGTCGTGGAACTTCGGCGACGGCGCCGGCGCGTCGTCGACCTCGAACCTCCAGAACCCGATCCACCAGTACCAGAGCCAGGGCGACTACACGATCACCCTGGTCGTCTCGAACTTCGGCGGCAGCTCCACGCGGACGCGAAGCGTGACGGTGACCCCGTGACCCTCCGCTCGGCCGCCCGGCGGGACCGGCGCCGCGCCCGTGGCCAGAGCCTCGTCGAGTTCGCCCTCGGGATCACCGTGTTCCTGACGATCCTCATCGGGCTCGTCGATCTCGCCCGGGCGGCCTGGCTGTTCAACGGCGTCTCGGACGCGGCTCGCGAGATCGCCCGGGTGACGAGCGTCCACCCCGGGACGGGGACGCTGGGCGGCAGCACCGAGACGACGAGCTCCGTGTCGGCGGAGCGGGCGCTCGTGCCCGGCCTGACCGTCACCTCCTATTCGTGCATCGACATCGCGGGGGCGGCCGTGACGGGCACCTGCAACCCGGGCAACTGGGTGAAGGTCTCCGTCCGGACCTCCTTCCAGCCGATCCTGCCGATCCTCAGCCCGTTCGGGCCGATCACGTTCAGCACGGCCAGCAGCGCCAAGATCCAATAGTCAGAGGGAGCCAGATGTTCGAGCGACGGTCCGGCCGATCCGGGGGCGGCGGTCAGATCCTCGTCGTGTTCGTCCTCGCCATGGTGGCGATCATCGGAGTCGTGGGCCTCGCGATCGACGGCGGCGGGGCCTACGCCCAGCGCCGCGACCAGCAGACCGCGGCCGACCTCGCGGCCCTGGCGGCCGCCAACGACTACCTGGTCAGCAACAGCTCGACGCAGGCGACGACGCGGGCGCAGACCGTCGCGGCCACGAACAACTTCACGAATGGCGCAGGCTCGACGAACGTCGACGTGTCGATCGACACGGACAATGGCGTCGAGGTCCAGGTCGACATCCACTCGCCGCACCAGAACTCGTTCCTCGGCGCCCTCGGGATGTCGACGTGGGGCGTGTCCACGACCGCCACGGCCCTCGCCGGCTTCCCGGACACGGCCGCGGGCGCGGGACCATTCATCTTCTCGATCGGCGCCTTCGACGACGACGGCACGCCGAAGTACCAGACCTCGACGGACTTCGGCGAGACGAACGGTGACGTGCCGACGAGCGAGAAGGACCTTGCCTGGACGAACTACGGCACGGGCAACGTGAACTCGAGCGAGGTCTCCGACATCATCGACGGCTCGACCACGATCAACGCGACCCTGACCTACGGCGAGTACATCGGCCAGCACAACAGCGGCAACCACTCGACGCTCTATGGCGACGTGGACACCTACCTCTCCGGCAAGGAGATGCCCGTCGCGATCGTCGACGCGGCCGGCAACTTCATGGGCTGGGCGACCTTCCACGTGAACAGCGCCGACCAGTCCGGGAAGCACATCAACGGCTATTTCCTGAGCTCGTTCACGAGCGCCCAGACGACGATCAGCTCCTGCGGCAACAATGCCTGTCCGCGCTACCTGGGCACCTACGTCCTGAAGCTCGTCGACTAGCTTCATGCGTCCGGGCGGCCGACGGGCCGCTGCGCCGCAGCGTTCGCCGGTCGCTCCAGGAACGCTGATCCGTCGCGGACTGTAAGGGTGCCGTCGCCGGCACGCGAAACCTCCCCCGGCCGGCAGGACCAACGGGCCAGCCGAGACCCCTTACCCAACAGGCTGCCGCGTCCTACAGTCGGATGGCCGACCGCCGCCACCGGGGGCGCGGCGGCGACGATCCGGGGACCGTTCGTTGCTCAGCACTGTGGCCTCGCCGCGCGCCGATCGCGCCCGAACCGAACAGGGCCAGATCCTTGTCGTGTTCGTGCTCGCCATGGTCGCGATCATCGGGGTCGTCGGCCTCGCGATCGACGGCGGCGGCGCCTACGCCCAGCGCCGTGACCAGCAGACGGCTGCCGACCTGGCGGCCCTCGCCGCCGCCAACGACTATCTGCTGAGCAACAGCTCGACCCAGGCGACCACCCGCGCCCAGACCCTGGCCGCGACGAACAACTTCACGAACGGTGCCGGATCGACCAACGTCGACGTGAGCATCGACACGTCGAATGGGGTCGAGGTCGCGGTGACGATCCGCTCGCCGCACCGCAACTCCTTCCTCGGCGCCCTCGGGATGGCGAACTGGGACGTGACGACCTCGGCGACGGCGCTCGCGGGGTTCCCGGACAGCGCAGCCGGCGCGGGGCCGTTCATCTTCTCCATCGGCGCCTTCAACGACGACGGCACGCCGAAGTACCAGACCTCGACCGACTTCGGCGAGGGCAACGGCGACGTGCCGATCAGCGACAAGGACATTGCCTGGACGAACTACGGTACGGGCAACGTGAACACGTCCGAGGTCCGCTCGATCATCGACGGATCCACGACGATCAACGCGACCCTGACCTATGGCGAGTACATCGGCCAGCACAACAACGGCAACCACACGGCGCTCTACGGCGACGTCGACACCTACCTGTCCGGCAAGGAGATGCCGGTCGCGATCGTCGACGCGGCCGGCAACTTCATGGGCTGGGCGACGTTCCACGTGAACAGCGCGTCCGGTGGCTCATCGAAGCACATCAACGGCTACTTCCTGAGCTCGTTCACGAGCGCCCAGACGACGGTCTCGTCGTGCTCGAACAACGCCTGTCCGCGCTATCTCGGGACGTACGTCCTGAAGCTCGTCAACTAGGCGGCCCGACGGCCTGATCCCAGGCGGCGGCCGCCCGCGCCCGCGCATCCGCCCGTGGCCCGGACGTGTCGATGACCCGCGTCGCGACCGGCCGGAGGCGCTCGACCATCCCGGCCTGGCCCGCGATCCGGGCGTCGGCGTCGTCCGGAGCGAGGCCGCGGTCGATGACCCGCTCCCGCTGGACCGTCGAGGCGCACGTCACGAGCCAGACCTCGTCGCAGATCCGGGCCAGGCCGCCCTCCACGAGCTTGATGGCCTCGATGACGACCGCCCGGGCGCCGTTCCGCTCGGCCTCGGCGGCCAGCTCGAGGATCCGCGGCCGGACCACGGGATGGACGATCGCCTCGAGCTGGGCGAGGTAGACCGGATCGCGGAAGACGACCCGCGCCAATGCCGCCCGGTCGAGGGTCGCGTCGGTCGCGCGGACGCCGTCGCCGAACAGGCTGAGGATCGCGTCGTGGGCCGGCTGCCCCGGCGCGGTCACCTCGCGGGCGACCGCGTCGGCATCGATGACGACCGCGCCCCAGTCGGCGAGCCAGCCCGCGACCGTGGTCTTGCCACAGCCGATCGGCCCGGTCAGCCCGATCCTGACGGTTCGCCCGGGCCGATCGGCCGGTCCCTGGCCGAGCGGGCCCGTCACGGAGCTCGCTCCTCCAGGTCGAGCCAGGCGTCCTCGGCGGCCGCGAGCGCCTGCTCGACGTCGGCGAGCTCGCTCGCGACCCGGCGCATCTCGACGAAGTTCGCGGCGACAGCCGGCGATCCCATCGACAGCTCGAGCTGGGTCTTCCGGAGCCCGAGCCGGGTGAGCTCCGCATCCACCGCGGTGCGCTGACGGCGGTAGGCATCCTTCGAGAGCTTCTCGCGCTTCGGCCGGGTGGCGGCCCCGGCCGCTCGAGCCGCGGCTGGCGGCGTCGCGACCGCGACCCCGCCACCGTTCCCGGCAGCCGCCACGGAGGACGCGACGCGGGCGGCCCGCGGCTCGGCCGGAGCGTGGCGCCGGCGCTCCCGCTCGGCGGCCTCGTGGACGTCCCAGCCGTCGGCGACCGCGGCCCGCCACTCCCGCCAGCCACCGGCGAACGGCACGGCCAGCCCGTCGTCGACGACCCACAGCGTCGAGCAGACCGTCTCGAGCAGGCGCCGGTCGTGGGAGACGACCAGCAGCGTCGCCGGCGACTCGACCATGAACGACTCGATCGCCTCGCGAGCCGGGATGTCCAGGTGGTTCGTCGGCTCGTCGAGGAGCAGCAGGTTCGAGGGCAGGATCCCGAGCAGTGCGAGCTCGAGCCGCGATCGCTCGCCGCCGGAGAGCGACCGGACCTCCTTGAACACGTCGTCGCCGCGGAACAGGAAGCGGGCGAGGTACGACCGGGCCTCGCCGGGCGTGACGGGGATCTGCTCGAGGAGGGCGTCGATCACCGTCGTGCCGGGGATCGCGGCGCCCCGGAGCTGGGCCAGGTAGCCGGGCTGGACCGCGTTCCCGAACGTCAGCATG
>DATBGP010000006.1:0-7680 GCA_036557925.1 Candidatus Limnocylindrales bacterium
ATCAGCAGGTAGCCCTCCATGTGGAGCCACGGCACGGACTGGATCGGGCGGACGAGGCGCTGCCAGCGCAGCCCGCGGAAGGAGAGGTCCGTGACGATCAGGAGCCAAGCGAGCCCGATCCAGCGAGGATCGGCCGACCTCAGCTCCTCGGCCGTGGCCTGGAGGTCGACGCTGCGAAGGACGAGGAAGAGGGCGACGAGCGAGACGATCGCCCCGATGGCGGCTCGCAGGGCCTGTCCGCGCGGCATGGCTCTCGTCCGGGCTCGGCGCTCAGGCCGCCGGCCGCGGCGGCTCGGGCGTCCGGGCCGTCAGCTTCGGGGAGCGGCGGACGCCGACCCGGTGGAGCAGGTAGCGGAGGACGACCCGCATCGTCGAGAGGCCGTACACGACGCTCCGCTTGAACCCGACCGAGCTGGCCTCGTCGAAGTAGCGTGTCGGCACGCCGATCTCGCCGATCCGCCGGCCCATCCCGGCCGCGACGACCTGGGCGATGAGCTCCTGGTCGAACACGAAATCGTTCGAGTTCAGCTGGTACGGGATCGTCTCGAGGAGCCGCCTGCTGTAGGCCCGGAGGCCCGTGTGGTACTCGGAGAGGTGCAGCCCGAACGCGAGGTTCTCGACCGTCGTGAGGAAGCGGTTCGAGATGAACTTCCACTTCGGCATCCCGCCGGCGAGCGGATCGCCGAGGAAGCGGCTGCCGAGCATCAGGTGCTTCTCGCCGCTCAGGATCGGGGCGATCAGGTCGGGGATTCGGGTCGCGTCGTACTGGTAGTCCGGGTGGAGCATCACCACGACGTCGGCGCCCTGCTCGAGGGCGGCGCGATAGCACGTCTTCTGGTTGCCGCCGTAGCCCAGGTTCTGCTGGTGGATGATCACGTCGAGGCCGAGCTGGCGGGCGACGTCGACGGTCTCGTCCTTCGACACGTCGTCCACGAGGATGATCCGGCTGACGATGTCGTGGGGGATGTCGGCATAGGTCCGCTCGAGCGTCTTCGCCGCGTTGTAGGCGGGCATGACGACGACCACGCGACGGTTCGGGACGCCGGCGGCGGACCGGGCCGGGACCGGGGCGACTGTGGCGTCGGGTGCGGCGGGTGGGGAGCCGGCGCCGGCCGATGTGCCGGCCGTTGCGTCGATTGGGCGATCCACGAGGCCGAAGCCTACTCGATCGGTCGAGCGTTCAGGCCCGAACGGGATCGTTCGATCGTCCCAGGCAGTCGGCGGATGGTCCCGTTCCCGGGGGTTGGCGCGATCGGAACCTGTGGCACGATGCGCGTGACGCCCAGCTCTCGGAGACACGATGTTCGAACGCCTTTTCGGGGGTCGCGAGATGGATCCCGCGATCGCCGAGCGCATCCCGCCCGGGCAGTACAAGACCGACAAGTTCCCCGTCCTCCATTACGGCTCGGTGCCGAAGACGGACCTCGCGACCTGGGACCTCCGGATCTGGGGCGAGGTCGACAACCCGTTCACGCTCACGTGGGACCAGTTCCGGGCCCTCCCCCGCAAGAAGGTCCACACGGACATCCACTGCGTGACGCGCTGGACGAAGCTCGACACCGACTGGGAAGGCGTGGCGATCCAGGAGATCCTGAAGCTCGCCCAGGTCCGGCCGACCGCGACCCACGTCGTGTCCCACGCCGAGCAGGGCTACACCGCGAACGTCCCGCTCTCGGTCCTGGACGACGACGACGTCCTCCTCGCCGACACGTTCGACGGCAAGCCGCTCGAGCTCGAGCACGGGTATCCGCTCCGGCTCTTCATCCCGAAGCGCTACTTCTGGAAGAGCAGCAAATGGGTCCGTGGCCTGGAGTTCCTCGACCACGACCAGCTCGGGTTCTGGGAGCGCTACGGCTACAACAACGACGCCGACCCCTGGAAGGAAGAGCGCTTCAGCGAGTAGCCGCGCCGGTCGGTGAGGAGCCGTCGCGGGTCAGCGAGCCGTCGCGGGTCAGCGAGCCGTCGCGGACGCTACCTCAGGACGATGAAGGCGTCGAGGTCGACGCGGGGACGGCCGGCCTTCCCGTCGATCACCACCTTGATCGTGTGCCTGCCGCTCGACGACCACGTCCGCTGCCAGGCGACGCCGCGGTACATCGTGGGCGAGTGGAGCATGTCGACGCGCGTGACATCGGCGCCGTCCAGGTAGATCCGGGCCGTCCCGCGGGTGGTCGCCAGCGTCGAGACGAGGCCGATCGTGCGGCCGGTGAAGCTGAAGGTCGCGCTGGCGCTCGTCCTCGAGGCGGCCCGGACCGACCCGCCCGAGAACAGCGACGACGCGTACGTCCTCCAGGAGCCCGCGTAGCGGATCGACGACGACGTCTGCTGGACGAGCGAAGCGGAGAACGTCGGGCCGGCCATCCACTTCCCGACGTTGCCCGCGGCGTCGACCGCCCGGACCTGGAGGCGCATCGTCATCCCCGAGGAGACGCCCATCGTGGTCGACGGCGAGGTCAGGGTCGTCGAATAGCTCGTGAACGCGTGGCCGTTGATGCTCCGCTGGATCTCGTAGCGGACGATTCCGGTCCCGGAGTCCGAGCCGGTCCACGTCACCCGGATGGGCATCGTGCTCCCCGAGACCGCGGCGCGGACGTTCGGCACGACGACCGGGGCGGTCGTCGTCGGCAGCGAGTGGTCGACCGTGACGGCGGCCGCCCCGACCGCGCCGGCCGGCGAGAGGTTGCCGGCGAGGTCCAGCGCGGAGCCCGCTTTCAGGGCGAGCGACAGCGTCCCGTTGCCGCAGCTCGAGACCGCCGCCGTATACGTGGTCGTGCCCGTCTTGACCGGCGTGCCGACGACGCAGCCGGTCGCGGTGCCGCCCCGCGTCAGGTCGCCCGCCGACAGCCCGGTGACGGGCTCCGAGAACGTCAACGTCCAGACCGGCGCGGCCGCGTGGGTCGGCGAGGCGGGTCCGACGAGCGTCGCCGTCGCGGGGGTTCGGTCGATGGCGACGAGGGTCGACGATGCCGCCGCGGCGGGTCCCAGATTGCCCGAGAGATCCACGACCGACTTCGAGGCGAGCGTGAGGCCCATCGTCCCCTCGGAGCAGCCGCTGACCTGGACGCCGAACGTCCGCGCGTCCAGGGCCGCGGGGGCGCCCACCACGCAGCCGGTGGCGGTGCCGTGCACGGACAGGTCGCCCGCGACGAGGCCGGTCACGGGCTCGTCGAAGGCGAGCGTCTCGGTGAGGGTCGAGGCCTTCGTCGGGCTGTGCGGCGCCACGAGGGTCGCGGTCGGGCCGGTCCGGTCGATGTGGACGGAGGGCCCGGACACCGCGGCGCTCGGTCCCGCGGTCGTGCCGTCCGTGACGGCGTTCGGGGTGAGGGTCAGCAGGAGGGTTCCTTCGGTCGGCGCGGCGGACGTGAGCGTGACGTCGTACGGCCCGGCGCCGGAGCCGCTGACGCCGCTGACCGACCAGCCCGCCGACGTCCCGCCGACCGTGAAGTCGCCGGCCGCGAGACCCGTGACCGCGTGGCTGAACGCGACGGTCTCCGTGAGCGACGTCTGCACGCCGACGCCGGACGGGCTCGTGATCACCGCGGACGGCGCGACCGAGGCCCCGCAATGGGCCGCGATCAGGGCCCCGACGTTCAGGCGCTTGCCGGTCACCGTGCGGCCGCCGCCGAGCCCCGTGGTGGCCGTGCCCGCGGCGACCAGGTCTGCCCGGAGCTGGGCGGCGCTCCGGCCGTAGTCGCACGAGGCGAGGAGGGCGAGCGCGCCGGAGACGTGCGGCGCCGCCATGGACGTCCCGTCCGCGATCGCGTACCCATTGCCGGGGAAGGTCGAGATGATCCCGACGCCCGGGGCGCCGAGGTCCACCGTCGTGGAGCCGAAGTTCGAGAACGAGGCGAGGTGGCCGGTCTCGTCGATCGCGGCCACCGCGACGATGCAGTCGTAGCCGCGCGGCGTCCCGCTCGGGTAGTGGCGGTCGCAGCTCCAGGCGCCCGGAGAGAAGGGCATCGGGCCGTCGTTGTCGGCGCCGGAGTTGCCGGCGGCCGCCACGAACAGGATGTCGTGGTCGCCGCCGCGGTTGATCGCATCGAGGAGCGCCTGGCTGAACTCGCCGCCGCCCCAGCTGTCGTTCGAGGCGACGATGTCGAGCCCGTGGCGGACCTTCAGGTCGGTCAGGTAGTCGAGGGCGCGGACCGCGTCGGAGACGTCGCCGGTCTCCTGCAGGAACTTCGCACTGATCATCGTGACGGACCAGCTCACGCCGGCGACGCCCGTGCCGTTGCCGCCGACGCCGCCGATCGTCCCCGCGACATGCGTGCCGTGGGCATCGAGATCGGGGTTGCCGGCGTCGGGGCCGTCGTAGACGGTGTTGTCGTCGTTCAGGAAGTCCCAGCCGTGGACGTCATCGACGTAGCCGTTGCCGTCGTTGTCGATCCCGTCGACCGGGTCCCACGGGTTCGTCCAGATGTTCGCGGCAAGGTCCGGATGGTCCACCTGGATGCCCTCGTCGACCACCCCCACGACCATGTTCCGGCTGCCCGTCACGCCCTGGGCCCAGGCGCTGACCGCGCCGCTGTGGCCGTCGTTGGGGCTCGCCGACGTCGCGAGCATGCCCCACAGCTGGCCGCTCAAGAGGTAGGTGTCGTCCGAGGTGTCGGCGGTGCGGAGGACGTAGTCGGGCTCGGCGAAGCGGACGTCCGGGTCGCGGCTCAGGGCGGAGACGGCGGCGTCGACCGAGGCGCCGGGCGCGAGCGTCAGCCGCTCGGCGGTGCCGGCCAGGGGCGAGAGCCGTTCGGACGACGTCGCATGGACGAAGCGGCGCTTCGCGGCGCGTTCGGTGCTCGAGGTGCCGGCGCGCCAGCCGACGAGGACGACGCCGGGGACGGTGGGCCGGGCCGGCCGGCTGCTCGTGGCGGCAGGCGCCGCGGCGACCGAGGTCGGTTCGCCGGCCGACGTCCGATCGCGAGCGGCGGCCGAGGCGACGGGGGCAGCCGGGGCCGCGAACCCGGCGAGGAGCGCGACCGCGAGCGCGACGCTGGATCCGGAGCGACGAAGGTGCTGCACGAGGGTCGGACCGGTCTCCGTGGAGGAGCGAGCGCGCGGATCGATGGCGGCCCCCGGGGCCGCCTCGCAGCCGGAGCCGGACGGAGGCTACCCGGTTCGGGCCCCCGAATCAATCAGTCGATCGACGGTTCCGGCGCGGGCAGGCGCCACGGCTGGCGTCCCGCCACGACGACTCGCCGCCGGCGCAGGTTCCCGGGCTCCTAAGGCGCGCTCAGACGGCCTCGGCGAGCGCCCCCGAGAACTGGCTCTCGTACAGCGCCGCGTAGGCGCCGCCGCGGGCCAGCAGCTGCTCGTGGTTGCCCTGCTCGACGATCCGGCCGCGCTCCATGACGAGGATCGTGTCGGCGTCGCGGATCGTGGAGAGGCGGTGGGCGATCACGAACGTCGTCCGGCCCTTCATCAGGTTGGACATCGCCCGCTGGATCAGGACCTCGGTGCGCGTGTCGACCGACGAGGTCGCCTCGTCGAGGATGAGGATCGGCGGGTCCGCCAGGAACGCCCGGGCGATCGTGAGGAGCTGCTTCTCGCCGGCCGACACGTTCGTCGCGTCGTCATCGATGACCGTGTCGTAGCCGTCCGGCAGCGTTCGCACGAAGTGGTCCACGTGGGCCGCCTCGGAGGCCGCGCGGATCTCCGTCTCGGTCGCGTCGAGCCGGCCGTAGGCGATGTTCTCGCGGATCGTCCCGTGGAACAGCCACGTGTCCTGGAGGACCATCCCGAACGCCCGGCGGAGCGCGTCCCGGTTCAGGTCGCGGGTGTCGATCCCGTCGATGGAGATCCGGCCCTCGTCGAGCTCGTAGAAGCGCATCAGGAGGTTGACGAGCGTCGTCTTGCCGGCGCCGGTCGGCCCGACGATCGCCACCGTCTTCCCGGCCGGGACGTTCAGGTTCAGGTCCTCGATCAGCGGCCGGTCCGGCTCGTACCGGAACGAGACGCCGTCGAAGCTCACCGCGCCGACAGGCTCCCGGAACGCGGGCGCCGCCACCGGCTCGGCCGATTCCTCCTTCTCGTCGAGGAGCTCGAACACGCGCTCCGCCGACGCGACGGCCGACTGGAGGACGTTGACGACGCTCGCGAGCTGGATGATCGGGAACGTGAACTGGCGCGAGTACTGGATGAACGCGACGACGTCGCCGAGGCTCATCTGGCCGGACGCGACCTGGAGGCCGCCGAACACCGCGATCGTCACGTAGTTCAGGTTCGAGATGAAGGTCATCACCGGCTGGATCGTCCCGGAGATGAACTGGGCCTTGCGGCTGGCCTCGTAGAGACGGTCGTTCTCCTCGTTGAACCGCTCGATCGCCTCGCGCTGCCGCCCGAACACCTTCACGATCGAATGGCCGGTGTGCATCTCCTCGACGTGGCCGTTCAGGGCCCCGGTCGAGGCCCACTGGGCGACGAACTGCTGCTGCGAGCGCTTGACGATGAACACGGTCGCGAACAGCGAGACCGGGACGACGAGCAGCGACACGACCGCGAGGAGCGGGCTGATGAGCAGCATCATGATCAGCACGCCGACGATCGTGAGGAGCGACGTCACGAGCTGGGTCAGGCTCTGCTGGAGCGACTGGCCGATGTTGTCGATGTCGTTGGTGACGCGGCTGAGCAGGTCGCCCCGGGGATGGCCGTCGAAGTACTTGAGCGGCAGGCGGCCGAGCTTCCGGTCGACCTCGGTCCGGAGCCGGAGGACGCTCCGCTGGGTGACCCCGGCCATGATGTAGGCCTGCGCCCAGCTGAACAGCGCGCTCGCCACGTAGACGGCGACCATCGTCAGCAGGATCGACCCGAGCTGGCCGAAGTCGATGCCGACGCCGGGCGTCAGGCTCATCCCGGAGAGCATCTGGGCGAGCTGGTCCTGGCCCTGCGCCTGCAGACCCGCGATCACCTGCGCCTGGCTCGCGCCGGCGGGCAGCGCCTTGCTGATCGCGCCCTCGAAGATCACGTTGATCGCGTTGCTCAGGATCTTCGGGCCGATGACGGCGAAGAAGACGCTGATGACCGCGAAGACGAAGACGAGGGCGATCCGCGGAGCCTCCGGCCGCAGGAAGGCGAAGAGCCGGAACAGGGAGCCGCGGAAGTCCTTGGTCTTGGCCGGGGGCAGGCCCATCCCCATGCCGAACATGCCGGGACCGCCGCCCGGTCGCCGCGGGCCGCCGGGCCCGCCAGGACCTCCGGGGCCGCCAGGACCTCCGGGTCCGCCGGGCGCGCCCGGGCGAGCCCCGTTGCCGCCGGCCGTGGCCGGGCCGGGCGCGGCGCCGGCGGCGGGGCTCGCGCTCGCGCCGCTTCCGGCGCTGCCGTTGCCGCCGCTGCCGTTGCCTGCCGGCCCGCTCATGCGACGGCCTCCGACTCCGACAGCTGCGAGTAGACGATCTCGCGATAGGTCTCATTGGTCTCAAGAAGCTGGCGGTAAGTGCCCATGCCGACGATCCCGCCGTCGTCCATAACGATGATCTGGTCGGCGTTCAGGATCGTCCCGACGCGCTGGGCGACGATGATCACGGTCGCGTCGCCGAGCTCCCGGTCGAGCGCGGCCCGGAGCCGCGCGTCCGTCGCGAAGTCGAGCGCGCTGAAGCTGTCGTCGAAGATGTAGATCGGGGCGTCCTTCACGATCGCCCGGGCAATCGACAGGCGCTGGCGCTGGCCGCCCGAGACGTTCGTGCCGCC
>DATBGP010000007.1:0-3748 GCA_036557925.1 Candidatus Limnocylindrales bacterium
CGACTGTCGGACAGCCCTGGTCCCGGACCCGGCCTGAAGCCTCCACCCGCGATGATCGCGGTCGCGACGACCGCGATCGCGACGACCGCGGCGAGCAGGGCCATCGTCCGGGATGGTCGGCGGATCCGGCCCACCGGGCGCGGCAGATGTCCCGCGACGACTGCCGCGGCGGGCGCGCCAGACCACACCGGGTGCGGCCCCGAGACGGCGTCCAGGCTGTCCCGGACCCATTCGCCGAGCTGTCGCTCGAACCGCAGGTCAGCCGCCACGGACGACCTCCTCTCCGACGCCGACCGGCGCGGCGATGAGGCCGGAGTCGGCGGGCGCCGGGTCGTCGAGGGCCAGATCGCGGCGCATCCGGTCGAGGGAGCGGCTCAGCAGCGACCCGACGGTCCCGCTTGTCGTCCCCAGGATCGACGCGATCGTCGCGTAGTCGTAGCCGTGGTAGTAGCGGAGCACGATCGCGGCGCGAGCGCGCGGTTCGAGACGAGCCAGGGCTCCGCGGACGTCGACGGCATCGCCGGGGTCCGACACGCGACGCGGCCGCTCGTGACGGTCGAGATCGAGCGGCTCGATCCAGCGGACCTTCCGCCGACGGAGCCCGGCGAGCGCCGTGTTCACGGCGATCCGATGGAGCCACGCGTCGACGGGGACGTCGCCGCGGAACGTCGAACGGCGTCGATAGGCCAGGAGGTAGGCATCCTGGGTCAGGTCGGCCGCGAGCGCCGTCTCCGAGCAGATTCCGAGCACGGTCCGGAAGACCTGCTGGTACGTGCGCTCGTACAGCGTCGCGAAGTCGTCGATCTGCCCGCGAAACGCCACGATCCTGCCCTCAGCCGGCGGGCCCTCTCGGCACCGCCTGCACAGAAGACGCCACCGGCGAGCCGAATCTTGCAGTGGCCGGACTGGCTGTGTGCGACCGGATCGACCAAGCCCGCTGCTATACTCCCGACCGTGCCCTGCCAGCGACAGTGATCGCGGAGCCATGCCCGACATGACACGCCAGAACCTCACCGTCGCGGTCGTCGGCGCCACCGGCGTCGTCGGGCGGACGATGATCCAGGTCCTCCTCGAACGGGAGTTCCCCGTGGGCGAGCTGCGCCTGCTCGCGTCCGAGCGTTCGGCCGGCCGGACCGTCTCGATCGATGGCGCGACCCTGGAGATCGGTCTCGCGACGGGTGAGGCGTTCGACGGCGTCGACATCGCCCTCTTCTCGGCCGGTGGCGACGCATCGCGCGAGCTTGCGCCGCTCGCGGCTGCCCGTGGCGCGACCGTGATCGACAACAGCTCTGCGTGGCGGATGGACCCCCGGATCCCCCTCGTGGTGAGCCAGGTCAACCCGGATGACCTCGAGGGTCATCCAGGGATCATCGCGAACCCGAACTGCTCCACGATGCAGCTGGTCCCGGTGCTCATGGCGCTTCGCGACACCGTGGGCCTGGAGCGCGTCGTGGTCGACACCTACCAGGCGGTGTCCGGCACGGGCGGCAAGGCGATCCGGGAGCTGGAGGACCAGGTCCGGGCCCACGTCGCCGGCGAGCCCAAGACGGCGTCGGTCTACCCCCACCAGATCGCGTTCAACGCGCTGCCCCAGGTCGACGTCTTCCTCGAGAACGGCTACACGAAGGAAGAGTGGAAGCTCGTCACCGAGAGCCGGAAGATCCTCCACCTTCCCGATCTCCGCGTGTCGAGCACGGCCGTCCGGATCCCGGTGGTCGTCGCCCACTCGGAGGCCGTCCACGTCGAGACGACGGCGCCGATCGCGCCGGATCGGGCACGCGAGCTGTTCGCCCGGGTCCCTGGGGTCGTGGTCCAGGACGACCCGGCGACGTCCACCTACCCGCTCGCGACCGAGGCTGCCGGCACCGACGAGGTCTACGTCGGCCGGGTCCGCCAGGACCCATCGATCGCCGACGACCGCGGGCTCGCGTTCTGGGTCGTCTCGGACAACCTGCGCAAGGGCGCCGCGACGAACGCCGTCGAGATCGCGGAGGTCCTCGTCGACCGCGGCTGGGTCCGCTCGGCGGCGGCCCGGGGCGCGATCCCGTACGGCCCGATCCCGGAGGCCGCTCCGGCGGCGATCGGGGCGGGAGCGTGACCCCGGACGAGCGGAAGGCGGCGCTGGAGGGGATCGCGGCAGAGGTTCGCGCCTGCACGAAGTGCCGCCTCGCCCAGACCCGGACGCAGGCCGTGCCGGGGGAGGGGAGCCCGGACACCGAGGTCGTCTTCGTCGGCGAAGGGCCGGGCTTCAACGAGGACCGCCAGGGTCGGCCGTTCGTCGGGCGGGCCGGCGACCTGCTGAACAAGCTCCTCGGCTCGGTGGAGTGGCCGCGGGGAGACGTCTTCATCACGAACGTCGTGAAGTGCCGCCCGCCGGACAACCGCGACCCCGAGCCGGACGAGATCGCCGCGTGCGCGCCCTACCTCCATCGGCAGCTCGAGGTCCTCGATCCGGCGCTGATCGTCACGCTCGGCCGGCATTCGATGGGCCGCTTCCTGCCGGGCGCCCGGATCTCGCAGGTCCACGGGACGACCCGCCCGGCCGATCCGGCGACCGGTGCTCGCGACGCGACCGTCCTGGCGATGTACCACCCGGCGGCCGCCCTCCGGACGCCGGCGATCGAGCGCGACAGCTACGACGACATCGGGCACGCGCCACGGGCGCTCCTCGACGCCCGGGCCCGCCGCGCGCAGGCGATGTCCGCGACTGCCGGGCCCGAGACCGCCCCGGACGCGGCCGCGTTCCTCGCGACGGCCGTCGACGCGTCGGCCGAGCCGCCCGCCTCCGAGCTCACGATCTTCTGAGCCGGAACCTGGAGCGAGACCACCGCTGATGCCCTCTCCGCAGCCCGTCCTCCGCATCATCCCGCTCGGCGGCGTCGGCGAGATCGGCAAGAACATGTACGTGTTCGAGTACGGCGATGACATCGTCGTGATCGACTGCGGCCTGATGTTCCCCGACGAGGAGATGTTCGGCATCGACCTCGTCGTCCCCGACATCACCTACCTCCGCGAGCGCAAGGAGCACGTCCGGGCCTTCCTGATCACCCACGCCCACGAGGACCACGTCGGTGGCCTGCCGTACGTCCTCCCGGACTTCCCCGGCGTCCCGATCTACGCCTCCACGCTCGCCCGCGGCCTGCTCGGCAACAAGATCAAGGAGCACAAGCTCCACAACAATCCGCTCGTCGCCCTCGAGCCCGGGGACGAGCTCCAGATCGGGCCGTTCGGCGTCGTCGCGTTCCGCATCGGCCACTCGATCCCCGACGCGATGGGGATCGCCCTGCGAACGCCCGTCGGCGTCGTCGTCCACACCGGCGACTTCAAGTTCGACCACACCCCCGTCGACGGCAAGCTGTCCGACTTCGCGATCCTCGCGAAGATGGGCGCCGAAGGCGTGATCTGCCTCCTGTCGGACTCGACCCGGGCCGAGAACCCGGGCTATACCCCGTCCGAGCGGACGGTGGGCGAGGCCTTCCGCGAGATCATGGAGCCGCTCGACGGCCGGGTGATCGTCGCCACGTTCGCCAGCAACATCGCCCGGATCCAGCAGGTCCTCGACGCCGCGTCCGACTTCGACCGCAAGGTGGCGGTCATCGGCCGGTCCATGGAGCAGAACACCCGGATCGCGACCGACCTCGGATACCTGACCTACGAGCCGTCGCGGATGGTCGCGAAGGACAAGATCAACGACGTCCCCGACGACAAGCTCGTGATCGCGACGACGGGCGCCCAGGGCGAGCCGATG
>DATBGP010000008.1:0-2658 GCA_036557925.1 Candidatus Limnocylindrales bacterium
CGGCGGCACCGTCCATGGCAGTGCCGGCCGTCGGGGAGAGCCCACGTGACCCGTGGCCCTCGGGCCGCGGTTGATCCATCCGCCCCACGGAGGTGTCGATGACTGCCCCATGAGCATTCCCAGCAAGGAATTCCTCCGAAGGAGTCCACGATGACCTGGTACGACCAGCCGGCCGAAGAGCCGGCAACCTCTCCGGTTCCGCCGCCCTGGGCGGCTCCGCCGGCGGCCTCCGTGTCGCCGGCGCCGGCCGCCTCGTCGGCACGGACCGTCGTCAGCGGCGTCCGCCGCGGGGTCGCGACGGCGATCCTCGCGGTCGGTCTGCTCGCGGTCGGCGGAGCCGCGGTGGCGTTCGCCGCCGATCCGTCCGCCTCGCAGGCGCCGAGCGCCAGCCAGGGAACCGGTGGAACCGGCAGCGGCTCGAACGGCTCGGGCAGCACCGCTCCGAACGGGACGGCGCCCTCGGGCCACGCCCGGACCGGCCACGACTGCCCGAACATGGGCGGCTCGGGGTCCGGCAACGGCTCCGGCAGCTCGGGCTCCGACGGCTCGAGCGCCCCGTCCACGACCAACCCCTCGACGACGCCGAACACCTAGGCGTCGCTCATCACTTGCGGCCCGCCTGCGGCGGGCCGCGTTTCCCCTTTCCCGTGTCGTCGGGCGATCGGCCGTAACCGGCTCAGCGGCGGCGCTCGGTGATCTCGAACAGGTGGCCATCGGGGTCGCGGAAGAACGCCCGGATCTCCCGGTCGTATTCGACCGGCTCCGCGAGGAATGCCGCCCCGCGCGACACCAGCTCGGCGTGGGCGGCCCGGCAGTCCGGGACCGCGACGATCAGCTCGGCGCTCGCGACGTCCGGATCCGCCGGTGGCGCCATCGCCACGGTCGGCTTGTCGGCCGTCGGGTCGCCGCCGGTGACGAGGAGCAGCCACGCCCCGACGAGCCGGACGACGGCCGAGGTGCCGCCATCCCCGCCCACGATCTCCGCCCCGAGCACGTCGCGATACCAGCCCACCGATCGGGCGAGATCGGAAACGACGAGCAGCCGGGTCAGGTCGGTGGCATCGGTGGGAAAGACAGGCATCGGCACCTCCCGGCCGATGATCGCCTGTGGAGCGCAACAATTCACCTCCACCGAACAGGAATCGCCGAACCCGGCGCTCGCCGCCGGGGCCGCGTGCTCCGCGTCGGCTGGTCACGCTCGGGCGGATCCCGGCTGAGCTCAGCGATTTCGCGGATTCCGAACCGGTGTGGATCCGGACCCCGCCGCTCCGCCGGATCTGTTCACCCCAAGCGGGAAATCCGCGCACGACGAGGCCGTCGGCCGCGACCGGCGAGGCCCGCGGCCCCGATCAGTGAGGCCCGCGCCCCCGATCAGCGAGGCCGGCGCCCCCGATCAGCGAGGCCGGGCGGCTTCGATTCGTTCTCCAGGGTCACTCGTCCGTGGCACCGCCGGCGAGGAGTGCGGCCGCTCCGTACAGGATCGCGGTGATCGCGAGGATGCCGACCCCGGCGGATGAAGGATGGCCGCTGCCGGACCAGGCGAACGGGTCGACGCCGACCGCCGTCATGGCCGCGGCCGCCGCGGCCGCGATCGCGATCAGGCCGCTGATCGCGGCGCCGACGATCCGGACCGACTCGCGCCGGCCCGCCAGCGCCGCGGCGAGGATCAGGTGGGCCACGCCGAGGGCGACGATCGCCGGGACCGAACCGAGCAGCGCCCGGGCGTCCGCGGCCGCCGACGACGGCAGGGTGTGCATGTTCGCCGCGACATAGCTGCCGAAGGCGACGCTGAAGGCGATGACGCCGAGGCCACCCACGATCGCCGCACCGAGGAGGCGGCGGAGCGAAGGCTCGCGGATGATGTCGGCGGGTTCGGGGGCTCGGATGGGAAGCGCTGTCATGCCCCCCACGATCGACGACCGGGCAGCGTCGCTCCATGGGCGCCCGACGCCAACGCGGTCGCGACGAATGACGACCTGCCGGTTGATCGCGGTACGCTCCACCCCGTGCCGAACAGCCCCCGCGCGGGCCTGCCCGCGGACCCGTCCGAGCTCGTCGACGTCGCCGCGCTGCTGCGCGCGTATCGGGACATCACGCCGGATCCGTCCGATCCGGCGCAGCGGGTCGCCTTCGGGACCTCCGGCCATCGCGGCTCGTCGCTCCGCGGCGCCTTCAACGAGGCCCACATCCTCGCGATCACCGAGGCGATCTGCCGCTACCGCGCGGCGCACGGCTACGACGGACCGCTGTTCGTCGGCCGCGACACGCACGCCCTGAGCGAGCCCGCCACCGTGACGGCGCTGGAGGTCCTGGCCGCCCACGACGTCGAGGTGAGGGTCGCCTCGGACCCGCTCGGCGTCACGCCCACGCCGGCCGTCTCCCACGCGATCCTCGTCGCCAACCGGGGGCGGCCGATCCTCGCCGCGGACGCCCGGCCAGCCGCGGGCCGCGGTTTGGCCGACGGGATCGTCGTGACGCCGTCGCACAACCCGCCCGACGACGGCGGCTTCAAGTACAACCCGCCCAACGGCGGCCCGGCCGACACCGACGTCACCGGCTGGATCCAGGCCGAGGCCAACCGCCTGCTGGAGGGGCGGGGGAGCGACGGCGTCGCCGGGATCCGGCGCGCCACGCCGGCGCCGAAGCCCCACGACTTCC
>DATBGP010000009.1:0-5915 GCA_036557925.1 Candidatus Limnocylindrales bacterium
CAAGCACCTGCTGCCGATCTACGACCGGCCGATGATCTACTACCCGATCGAGACGCTCGCCGGGATGGGGATCCGGGAGGTGATGGTCATCGTCGGCGGCAAGAGCGTCGGCGACGTCGTCGAGCTGCTGGCCGACGGGTCCCATTTCGGCCTCGACCTGACCTACCGCTACCAGCGCGGCGCCCTGGGGATCGCCCACGCGATCGGCCTGGCCCGCGACTTCGTCGGCGACGACGCGTTCTGCTGCCTCCTCGGCGACAACATCCTCCGCGGGCCGGCCCTGGCCGATGTCGCGTCGGAGTTCGAGGCCGGGCCGTGGGGCGGCGGGACGCTGCTCTACCGCGTCCCCGATCCGGAGCGGTTCGGCGTCGCCGAGCTGGACGACCGGGGCAACGTCGTGGCCTTCGAGGAGAAGCCCGACCGGCCGAAGAGCGACCTGATCCCGATCGGCGTCTACTTCCTCCGGCCCGACGCGTTCTCCGTCATCGACACGCTCGCGCCTTCCGGCCGCGGCGAGTTCGAGATCACCGACGTCCTGAACCACTACATCCCCGACGGCCGCCTGTTCAGCCGCGTCTACGAGGGCCACTGGACGGACGCCGGGACCGTGCCGTCGCTGATCCGCGCCGCCGAGCTCGCCCGCGACGACGACGAGGCGGGGCGCCTGGCGCGGCCGGTCGAGCGACCGGTCGGCTAGTGGGGGAGCCCGCGGCAGAGCCCGCTTCCCCGACGGCGGCCCCGCGTCTTCCGGCGGATGCCCGCCTGCTCGTCACCGGCGGCGCCGGCTTCATCGGCAGCGCCTACGTCCGGGACGTCCTGGCCCGCCGCGACGGCGCCCGGATCACCGTCCTCGACAAGCTGACCTACGCCGGCAACCGCGCGAACCTGGCGGCGGTCGAGACCGACCCTGAGCTCGCGGCGCGCTTCCGGTTCGTGCAAGGCGACATCGCCGACCCGGAGGTCGTCGGGCCGCTGGTCGCGGAGAGCGACGCCGTCCTGAACTTCGCCGCCGAGTCGCACGTCGATCGGAGCATCCTCGATCCCGAGGCGTTCCTGCGAACGGGCGTCGTCGGCGTCCACGTCCTGCTCGAGGCGGTTCGCCGCGAATCGGAGAGCCGGGTCCCGGCCGGCCGGCCGCCGGTCCGCTTCCTCCAGGTCTCGACCGACGAGGTCTACGGCGCGGTGCTGGAGGGCCGCTCCCGCGAAGGGGACCCGCTCGCGCCGCGCTCGCCCTACTCGGCCGCGAAGGCGTCCGGGGAGCTCCTCGTCCACAGCTATGTCGTCACCTATGGCCTGGACGCGGTCGTCACCCGCGGCTCGAACACCTACGGCCCGTTCCACCACCCCGAGAAGCTCATCCCGCTCTTCGTGACGAACGCGATCGACGATCTCCCGCTGCCGCTCTACGGCGACGGGCTCCAGGAGCGCGACTGGCTCTTCGTGTCCGACCATGCCGGCGCGATCGACCACGTGCTGCGGCACGGCGTGTCCGGTGAGACCTACAACGTCCCGGGCTCGGCCGAGATGACGAACCGGGCGGTGGTCGCGGCCCTGCTCGAGCGGCTGGGCAAGCCCTGGTCGCTGGTCCGTTCGGTCCCCGACCGGCCCGGCCACGATCGGCGGTACGCGCTGGACGGCGCGAAGATCTCGGCGATTGGCTGGCGAAATCGGACTCCGTTTCCCGACGGCCTGGCCGCGACCGTCGACTGGTTCGTCGCGAACGAGCCGTGGTGGCGGGCCGCGAAGAGCGGCGACTGGGACGCCTACTACGAGCGCCAGTACGGCGCCCGCCTCGCCGCCTCGACCGAGGCCTGATCGGGAATGCGCGTCGCCGTGACCGGCGCGGGCGGACGTCTCGGGCGGGCGCTCGTGGCCGCGCTGGAGGACTCGCCGTACACGGGTCCCTTCGGGCCGATCGCGTGGAGCCGGCCGCTCTTTGACCTGGACCGGCCGGAGGGGTTCCCGGCGGTTCTCGATCGCGACCGGCCCGAGGTCGTCGTCCACGCGGCCGCCTGGACCGACGTCGACGGCTGCGCCCGAGAGCCGGAGATCGCGCTCGCCCGGAACGGCCGGGCGACGGCGGCGCTGGCGACCGCCACCGCGGAGCGCGGGATCGACCTGATCGTCGTCTCGACCAACGAGGTGTTCGACGGCCGACGCGCGGACGGCTTCGGCTACGCGGCCGACGACACGCCCGCGCCGATCAACCCGTACGGCGCCTCGAAGCTGGCGGGCGAGGATGGCGCCCGGGAGGCGTACGGGCGCGCGGGTGGGGCCCTCGCCGCGCTCGGCATCGTCCGGACCGCGTGGCTCTTCGGCGGGCCGGGTGCCGATTTCCCGGCGAAGATCCTCGCCGCGGCAGACCGGGCCCGGGCAACCGGTGAGCCACTCCGGCTCGTCGCCGACGAGACCGGATCGCCGACATCCGCCCACGACCTCGCCGAGGCGATCGCCGAGCTGATCGGGGCCGCGGCGATCGCGGGCACCCACCACGTGGTCAACGGCGGGACGGCGACTCGGGCCGGTTGGGCCCGGGAGGTCCTTCGCCAGGCCGGCCTGGAGGTCGCGACGGAGGACGTCCCGGCCTCCACCTGGCCGCGGGCGTCGACGCCGCCCGCCTGGGCGGTCCTCGCCCCGACGCCGCTCCCCGGGGACGAGCCGCTCCGGCCGTGGCCGCTCGCCCTCGCCGACCGGGTCGCCGAGCTCGCCCGCGAACGGTCGCGGGCCGCGGCCGGACGCCGCTGATGCGGGCAGCGCGCGGATGACCCACCTCGAGCGCCCGCCGTCGACGTTGCGCGGCGTCCGCTTCGGGGCGGTCGCCCGGCACGGGGACCGCCGGGGCGCCTTCCGCGAGCTCTGGCGCGCCTCGGACTTCCCGACGCTCACCCCGTAGGAGACCGGCGCACCGGCCGGAACCCAACCGCGGTTCGTCCAGGCGAACACCTCGTCGTCGACGCCCGGCGTGCTGCGCGGCCTCCATTACCACCGCCGCCAGCTCGACTACTGGGTCGTCTCGAGCGGGCGGGCCCTCGTCGCCCTCGTCGACGTCCGGCCGCTGGCGAACGGGACGGGCGAACGCCCGCTCGTCGAACTCCGGGAGCTCGCCGCCGACGACTGGGTCGTGATCCCGAGCGGCGTTGCGCACGGCTTCCTCGCGCTGGACGACCTGGAGCTCGTGTACCTCGTGACGAACGAGTACGACGGCACCGACGAGCTGGGCTTCGCCTGGGACGACCCGACGGCCGCCGTCCCGTGGCCGGTGGTCGAGGGCACGCCCGATGGGCGCCCGATCCTCTCCGACCGCGACCGGTCGAACCCGTCGCTCCTCGAATTGGTCGCGAAGCTGCGCGACTGACAGGGCGCCCCGCGAGATCAGGCTAAGCGACGACGCAGCGGCGTCGCCTCATTCGTCGCAAGCGTCGGACCGATCTGCAGCACAGGGTTGCCCATGACCCCGCGATTGCTCGCCGCGATGAGCTTGGGATTGGCAGCGCTCTTGTATGCCTGTGCCAGGCCGCTTCCGACTCCCACGCAGACCACGCTCCCCCCAACCTTCAGCGCCAGGCCGGAGGTGAGTGCGCCGTTGACCCCTGAGCCATCGGCTCCACCGTCACTCCCCGATCCCACGCCGGTCGGGACCGTCCCAAACGAACCGCCATACACCATCCTCGGCGAATCCCCTCCGCAGGAGCCGGGGACGATCGTGTTCGGTGAGCTCGACGGTCAGGACCGGATCGGCACCTACGTGGGCTGGCCGGACGCTGGGCTCGGCACGGATCACGCCTATGCATTCGGGGCGTATTGGGGACAGCCGATCGGCGCGACGCGTATCGAGGTCACCCTCTACGAAGTGAAGGCCGAGACCCTCCACCTCGTTTGGACCGATTCGAAGCCAGTCAAGCCGGACGCAACGGGCTACCTCGACACCCTCGTGCCGTTCCGGCGGCCGGGCATCTACCGCTTGGAGGTGACGCGCCGAAATGAGCTCGTCGCCTCGGCACTGACACGGATCGAGCCAGCGTGTGTCGGGCCAACGGCGTGCTCCGGCGGCTGAGCGACGCGGCCGCTACTCGGTCGCGTACTGCCGAATGGACCTCCCAAACCTGGTGACATTGCCGGACGCTTTGCGATTCGAGCCTTGTTGGCTCTTGACTTCGTATCTCGCGCCTTCGATCGTTGACTCATGCTAGCGGCAGGTCTGACGCCGGGCCGCGTTGCGCTTGTCGCGCTCAGTGCGGTTTTGGCAGGGGCATGCTCCGCGCCCAGGACACCGCTCCTGATGTACTCGCTCCAGCCCGGATCGTCGCCTGGCGGCGTCCTCGTTGAAGGCACGATCGCGCTGTCTCCGAATTCGCGCTGCGTCGAGCTGCTGGTTGTCGGCGAGGCGCCGATCGGGCTCATCTGGCCGGCAGGGTTCTCAGCTACGTTCGATCCGTTGCGGATCTACAACGAGGCCGGCGTTGAGGTCGCGTCTGATGGTCGCAAGGTCACGATCGGCGGCGACGTGCAGTTCACTCCCAGTGCCGAGTGCCGGACCGCGACATCGCTGTGGGTCTATCAGATCAGCGCGGGCGGTAGTCGACTCGCAAGCTGAGACCGCGTATTGGATGCCCTGCGGCGCGCTCGAGGTGACATTCCCGCACGCATTGCGACCGTGAGGGCCGCTACCCTGACGCCATCGTGCGACTTCTCATCGCCATCCTGATCGGCATCATCGCCGCCGGATGCGCCGCGCCGCCCACCGCGCCGCCCTCCGTCCCAAAATCGATGAGTCCTGATGCAGCCGCGATCGTCGCCGCCGCGGAAAGGCTGACATCGATCGGCGGGCCGTGGGAGGTCCGCGAGGTCAGCAAAGGCCGGTACGTCGACCTGTGGCGGGGCTCGTCGAACGACATGACGGGTGCCGATCAGGCCGGCCCGGACGTGAAAGCAGGACTCGTCGTCTGGCGCGTCGACCTTGCAGGGCCTAACGGGATCGAGGAGCTGTACATCGACTCGGCCGACGGACAGCTGGTCGACGCGATCACTCAAGGACGCTAGTAACAATCGGAAGAAGCAATCGGACAGCGGGTGACATTGCCGGACACATTGCGACGGAACGGTGCGTAGACTCGACCCGATGGGCGACGATCTCGACCCCGGCGAGCCCGGACTGACCAGGTTCTGGATCGAGTTCGACTACGGCCCGGGCCCACGTTCGCTGTCGACCTGGAATCCTGGTCCGTCCTGTCTCGGCGTGACCGGCTTCGACTACGACGACGCGCTTCGGATTGCCCGTGCGGAGTATTTCGCCGATCGTCCGCTGCCCGCCGTGAGGTCGTTCATCCAGGACGTGGACGTCTCCACCATCGATGAGCTCATGACCCAGCCTTTCAGTCCGCCGACGTGGCGCGGTGTCTGGTACCCGCCCCAGTGGCGCAGTAGGCCCTCAGTCGACGACTCCTCGCTCTGAGCGATCGCGGTCACGCCGACGCCGGTGACATTGGCGGACACATTGCGATCTGGGCGTTCGGTGCCCAGAAGCGCATTTGGAAAGCCCGGCATTGACACTTCCCCCGCGGCTGGCCACGGGACCGGGCAACCCAATCGCCGAACTCAGCCGCACGGAATTTCGCTCACAGCGAACGGCACTGGCCGAATCGGCGGGTGACGGACCGAACTTCGTTCCCCGGGCGCGTGGTTGGCCCGCCCGCCCGAGCGTGGCACGGGTCATCGTCGGCGACTCTCGACCCGCGGATCAGCCCTCGGCGGCTTCCATGCCTGCATTCGGGCGCCATCTTGTTCGGTGGAACGGAAGTTCCTGCACCTTGGCCCGGCGCCGCGGTCGATGCAGTCAGGCGGCACGGCCGCCCGTGGACTGAACGCACCACGGCCCAGGACGCCCGGGCTCACCTAACCCAACCGCTCCGTCCGCG
>DATBGP010000010.1:0-2601 GCA_036557925.1 Candidatus Limnocylindrales bacterium
CACGCCGTCGAAGAAGATCGACCCCGACGTCGGGTCGAGGAGCCGGAGCAGGAGCCGACCGACCGTCGTCTTGCCGCAGCCGGACTCGCCGACGAGCCCGAGCGTCTCCCCGCGCCGGATCGTGAAGCTCACGCCGTCGACGGCCTGGACCTTCGCGATCTCCCGCTGGAGCACGCCGCCGCGGATCGGGAAGTGCTTGACCAGGTTGCGGACGTCGACGAGCGTCCGGCCCGCGTCGGGGCGGGCGGCGAAATCGGTCCGTCCCGTCCGATCCGTCAGCGGCGCATCCGGCGCCCCGGCTGCGGCCGCGCTCACGGACGCCGATCCGTGGGTGGCTCGTGGCCCTCGTATGGGCGATGGGAGCGGGCCGCCTCCGAATCCTTCAGGGTGCCGAGTGGATCCGGCTCCACCTCGGTACCGGCGGCCAGCCCGTGGTCGGCAACCGCGCCGGTGGCGAGCACCTCGGCCGCGTCGGCATCCGTTCGGGGGATCCAGCCATCGGGTCGCGGGATCGGCCGGCCGTCGGCGTCGTGGTACAGCCAGCACCGGACCTCGTGTCCCGGGACGATCGGGTGGAGGTCGGGATGCGCGCTGAGGGCCAGCACGTTGTTCTCCGCGACGCGTGACGCGCACCGTGGCGCGAAGCGACAGCCGACCGGCAGGTCGATGAGATTCGGGACGTTGCCGGGGATGACGCTCAGGGACTCCCGGACGTCGCCGACGATCGGGATCGAGCCGATGAGCCCGCGCGTGTACGGGTGGCTGGGACGACGGAACAGCGAGACGACGTCGGTCTGCTCGACGATCTCGCCGGCGTACATCACCGCGACGCGGTCGCACATCTCGGCGACGACGCCCAGGTCGTGGGTGATGAGGATGATCGCGGTGCCGGTCTGCTCGCGAAGGTTCCGCATCAGGTCCAGGATCTGGGCCTGGATCGTGACGTCGAGGGCGGTGGTGGGCTCGTCCGCGATGAGGAGCTCCGGCTCGCAGGCCAGCGCCATCGCGATCATGACGCGCTGGGCCATGCCCCCGGACATCTCGTGCGGGAAGGACTTGAGCCGGCGCTCCGGATCGGGGATCCCGACCATCCGGAGCAGCTCGAGCGCGCGCTGCCGGGCGGGGCCGCTCTTCATGCCTCGATGGAGCTCGAGGACCTCGCCGATCTGGCGGCCGACGTCCTGGACCGGGTTCAGCGACGACTGCGGCTGCTGGAAGATCATGCTCAGCCGGTCACCGCGCAGGCGCCGCATCTCGTCCGGCTTGAGCTTGAGCAGGTCGCGCCCGTCGAAGAGGATCTCGCCTGCCTCGACCCGGCCCGGCTGGCCGACCAGGCCCATGATGGAGAGCGAGGTCACGCTCTTCCCGCAGCCGGATTCGCCGACGAGTCCCATGATCTCGCCGCGTCCGACCTCGAAGTCGATCCCGTCGACGGCCCGGACGATCCCGTCCCGGGTGTGGAAGGAGGTGCGGAGCCCGTGGACCGCCAGGACCGGCCCGCCACCGGTCTCGGGGCGCGGTCGTCGCGCGGACGCCGGGACGAGCTCCTCGACGACGGTCTCGTCGAGAGCGGTGCCGAGCAGCGTCGGCGGGGGTGCGGCCGTGGTGATCGTCCGCTCGTCGCTCACCGGTTCAACCGCGGATCGAGCGCGTCGCGGATGCCGTCCCCGAGCAGGTTGAAGCCGAAGACGGTCAGGACGAGGGCAAGACCGGGAAAGAAGATCAGGTGCGGCGCGGTGAAGAGGCGGCCGCTCTCGAGCGCGATCATCGAGCCCCACTCGGCGAGCGGCGGCTGGGCGCCCAGGCCGAGGAAGGACAGGGCCGCCACGTCGAGGACGGCACCGGCGATGCCCAGCGTGCCGGCGACGATCAGCGGCGTCATCGCGTTCGGCAGGATCCGCCGGAAGAGCAGCCCGCGCGGGCCCTCTCCGAGGGCCTTCGAGGCGGTCAGGTAGTCGCTCTCGCGGACAGACAGGACCGACGCACGCATCACCCGGGCATAGATCGGGATCGCGACCATCGCGATGGCGAGCTGGGCGTTCACCAGGCTCGCTCCCAGCGCCGTCACGATGGCGATCGCGAGGAGGAGCGCCGGGAACACGAGCAGGATGTCCATGAGCCGCATCAGGAGGTTGTCCGTCCAACCGCCGACGAACCCGGCGACGAGTCCGACGAACGCGCCGATCAGGATCGCGACGCCGACCGTGACGAACCCGACGAAGAGGGACACCCGCGCGCCGTGGACCACCCGGCTGAACTCGTCGCGGACGTTGCTGTCCGTCCCCATGATGTGCTGCGGCTGGCTTTCGGGGCATCCGAAGAGGTGGATGCACGGCGGGCTCGACTTCTTCACGCCTTCCTCGACGCCGATCAGGACCTGGTCGGGCGGGTAGGTGGCGATGACGTCCGCGAAGATCGCCGTGAACAGCAGGAAGCCGAGCAGGATCAGGCCGACGATCGCGTTCCGCTGACGGAGGATGTTCCGGAACGTGTCGCGCCAGATGCCGCTGGCGCGACGCGTGGTCGCGAGGGGATCGGCGACGATCGCCTCGTTCGCGCGGACGGTCTGGCTCGTCACGACAGCCGGACCCGCGGGTCGAG
>DATBGP010000011.1:0-1868 GCA_036557925.1 Candidatus Limnocylindrales bacterium
GCCCGCCGATCGCCGCCCCGATCGAGGTCCCGATGATCTGGCTCTCGGTCAGGGGCGTGTCGATCACCCGGTCATCCCCGAACTCGCCCCAGAGCCCGTCGGTCGCGAGGAAGACGCCGCCCTTCTTGCCGACGTCCTCCCCGAGGACGATGACCGTCTCGTCGCGGGCCATCTCCTCGCGCAGGCCCTCGCGAACCGCCTCGATGAACGTCTTCAGGGCCATCAGTGACCGCCGCCCTCGCCGCCCACCGCCGGCTCGCCCATCCCCCACGGCGGCGGCGTCTCGCCGGGCCACTCCTCGGCGAAGACCCACTTCATCGCGTTGGCGACCTCGGGATCGGGCTGGGCCTCGGCGTAGTCCGTGGCGTCGTCCACAGCCGCCGTGACCGCGGCCCGGATGCGCCCCTCGGCCGCCTCGTCGAGGATCCCGGCATCGACCAGCTGCTGGCGGAACTTCGGCACGGGGTCCTGCGATCGTTCCGCCGCCAGCTCCTCCTCCGACCGGTACTTCGTCTGCTGGTCGTCCGAGGAGTGCGCGGTGAGGCGCATGACCTTGGCCTCGATCAGGCTCGGCCCCTCCCCCGCCCGGGCCCGGGCGACGGCGTCGCGCGCGGCCGCGTAGCAGCCGAGGACGTCGGCGCCGTCGACGGTGACGCCCGGCATCCCGTAACCGGCCGCGCGCTGGGCGACGCTCTCGCCGGCAACCTGCCGGGCCAGCGGGACGGAGATCGCATAGCCGTTGTTCTCGACGACGAAGACGAACGGCAGCTTGTGGATCGCCGCGAAGTTCAGGCCCTCATGGACGTCGCCCTGGTTGCTGGAGCCCTCGCCCATGACCGTCATCGCGACCTGGCCGGTCTTCCGGATCTTCGCCGCGAGGGCGATGCCCACCGCGTGGAGCAGCTGGGTCGCGACCGGCGACGAGACGGAGACCAGGTTGTGCTCGTGGGAGCCGTAGTGGCCGGGCATCTGGCGCCCGCCCGACGACGGGTCCGACGCGGTCGCGTACTGGGCGGTCATGATGTCGCGCGGGCTCATTCCGAAGGTCAGGCAGGTCGCGATCGAGCGGTAGAACGGGGCGATCCAGTCCTTGCCCTTCTCGAGCGCCCAGGCGATCCCGACCTGTGCTCCTTCGTGGCCCTGGCCGCTGATGACGAACGGGATCCGGCCGGCCCGGTTGAGGACCCACATCCGTTCGTCGACGGCCCGGGCGAGCGCCACGAGCCGGTACATCTCGAGGAGGTCGGCGGCCGACAGGCCGAGGTCCGAGCCGAGAGGCGCCGCCGCCTTGCGCTCGGTGACGGCCATCAGAAGTTGATCGACCGGCCGTCGACGGCGAGGGCCGCCTCGCCCATGACCTCCGAGAGCGTCGGGTGGGCGTGGGTGGCCCCGCCGATCTCCCAGGGCACGGCCTCGAGCTCGAAGGCCATCGACGCCTCGGCGATCAGGTCCGTCGCGTGCGGCCCGATCACGTGGATCCCGAGCGTCTCGTCGGTGTCCTTGTTCGCGATCACCTTCGCGAAGCCCTCGTACTCGCCGCCGATCACGGCCTTGGCGATGGCGACGAACGGGACCTTGCCGACCTTGATCTGCAGTCCGCGCTCCTCCGCCTGCTGCTGGGTCAGCCCGATCGAGGCGATCTCCGGGCGGCAGTACGTGGCCCGGGGCTGCTTCACGTAATCGACCGAGTGGACGTCCTTGTCGCCGGCGATCGTGTGGGCCGCGACGATCCCCTCGTGACCGGCCGTATGGGCCAGCATCAGCCCACCGACGACGTCGCCGATCGCGTAGACGTGCGGCTCCTTCGTCCGCATCCGGCCGTCCACCTTGATGAAGCCGCGGTCCGTCTCGATCTTCGTCGTCTCGAG
>DATBGP010000012.1:0-6732 GCA_036557925.1 Candidatus Limnocylindrales bacterium
GGCCGGACGCGCGACGCGTCGGCGATCGCGATGGGCCGCTACCGCGGGCTCGACCTGACGATCGTCAAGCCGCTGACGTGGATGAACGACTCCGGGCTGGCGGTCCGGAAGGTCCTCGCGCGGGAGCACGCGCCCCTCTCCGACCTCCTCGTCGTCACCGACGACTTCGCCCTGCCGTTCGGCAAGCTCCGGTTCCGCGAGGGTGGCGGACCCGGCGGCCACAACGGGCTGCGGTCGGTGATCGACGAGCTCCAGACCGAGAAGTTCAGCCGGCTCCGGGTCGGGATCGGGTCGCCGGATCGCGGCTTCGTCGACCATGTCCTCGCGCCCTTCCAGCCCGACGAGCGGGAGCGGATGCCGGCGCTGCTCGATGCCGCGGCCGACGCGGTCGAGGAGTGGGCCCGGCACGGAACGTCGAAGGCGGCCAACCGGTTCAACATGTTCGAGCTCCGGCCCGCCGATGAGACGAGGCTCGCGCCGCCCGGTGCGGTCGATGGGCCGCCGGACGAGAGCGGCGTCCGACGCACGAAGACGGGCTGGCGGAAGGTCCTGCGCGGGGGCGACGAGGCATGACGGCCGGGACGCCGACCCTTCGGGGCAAGCGCGGCCGGGAGCGCCGGATCGGCGAGGCGGCGAGGACCGGCCCGGGCGGTGCGCGGCGCCAGCCGGATCTCTCGCGGCTCCTGCCGCTCCTCGCCGGGACCGGATCGTTCGCCAGCCTGCGCGAGCGACTGACACCGGTCAGCGGAAACGGGGCGTCGCCGGCGGCGAGCGCCCGGCCGACCGGCCGCCACGTCGGGCTGAGCGCGGTTCCGCACGGGGCCAAGTCGTACCTGGCGGCGACGCTCGCGTCCGCGGCGGCAGGCGAGCGGCTCGTCTGGATCGCCCGCGACGCCGAGATCGGCGACCGGGTCGCGGAGGAGCTCGCCGCGTGGCTCGGCGATCCGGCGGCTGTCGCCGTCCTGGAGCCGCGGACCGCCCTCGCCTACGAGCGGAGCGAGCTCGTCGCGGACGAGACGGCGGCCCGCGTCGCGGCGCTCGCCGCGTGGCGCTCCGGGACCGCGCGCGTCCTCGTCGCGAGCGTCCAGGCGCTCGTCCAGCACACGATCGCGCCCCAGGACCTCCCGGCCGAGCCGCGCCGGCTCGCGGTCGGCGCCAGGCTCCGCCCGGACGCCCTGCTCCGTGAGCTGTTCGCCTTCGGCTACGTCCCGACCACCGAGGTCGCGGGCCGCGGCGAGTTCGCCCGACGCGGCGGGCTCGTCGACGTCTTCCCGCCGTCGGCGGCCCTGCCCGTCCGGATCGAGTTCTTCGGGGACGAGATCGACTCGCTCCGCGCGTTCGATCCGACCGATCAGCGGACCGTGGGCCCGCTCGAGCAGGCCGCCCTGCTGCCCGCGTCGGAGTTCCTCGCGCCACATGGGGGAGTGGCCGCGCTCCGCGACCGGCTCGGCCGATCCGCCGCGAAGCTCCCCGAGCGGCTGGCGGCGGACCTCGCCCGGTTCGAGAACGCGGCGGAGGCCTCCGCGGATGCCGGCGCGATCCACCGCGACATCGACCACGCCTCGACCCGCGCCATGGCCGTGGGCGACGCCGCCGAGGTCTGGGCGGCCCATCTCGCCCCGTCGACCGGCTTCGACCACCTCGACCCGTCGACCCTCCTCGTCGTCGATGAACCGGGCGAGATCGCCGAAGCCGCGGCGTTCCTCTGGCGCCAGGCCGACGAGCGCCGCGCCGAGCTCGTCGAGAGCGGCGACCTGCCGAAGGACTGGCCCTCGACCTATCTGGGACCGCGCGAGTGGAAGGGCCGCCTCGCCGGCGGCCGGACCCTCGAGCTGACCTGGGAGTCGGAGCTGCCGGCCGCGGAGGCGTTCGCCAGTCGCGGGCTGAGCTCCGGCGACCTGTTCGGCTGGCGCGAGCCGCAGCTCCCGCCGGCCCGCGCGGCCGCGATCGCCGAGGCCGTGGATCGCTGGCAACAGGACGGCGCCCGGATCGTCCTCGCGAGCGACCAGGCGCCGCGACTTGCCGAGCTCCTCGAGGAGGCCGGGCACCCCGCCGCCGTCGTCCACGCCCCGGACGCGCCGCCACCCGGGGCGATCGCCGTCGTCGAGCGCAGCCTGAACGGCGGGTTCGAAAGCGGCCCCGACGGCCTCGCGTTCGTCACCGACCGGGAGCTGTTCGGCACCGTCCGCGTCCGCCGGCCGAAGGCGATGCGCCGCGTCGTGCCCCGCGACATCCTCGAGCGGCTCACGCCCGGCGACCTCGTCGTCCACATCGACCACGGCGTCGCCCGCTACGAGCGGATGCTCCGCCGAGGGAATCGGAGCGACGGCGAGGATCGCGACTACCTGGAGCTGAGCTTCGCGGCCGGCGACAAGATCTTCGTGCCGGTCGAGCAGATCACCCGCGTCACCCGCTACTCGGGCGCCGAGCACCCCAGCCTGAGCAAGCTCGGCGGGACCGAATGGCTGAAGACGAAGCAGCGGGTCCGGAAGGCCGTCGCCGACCTGGCCGAGGAGCTGCTGGAGCTGTACGCGGCGCGGGCCAACACGCCGGGCCATCCCTACAGCGACGACACCCCGTGGCAGGCCGAGATGGAGGCGAGCTTCCCGTACGAGGAGACGCCCGACCAGCTCCGCGCGGCCGCCGAGGTCAAGCTCGACATGGAGGCCGGCCGGCCGATGGACCGCCTCGTCGTCGGCGACGTCGGCTATGGCAAGACGGAGGTCGCCCTGCGGGCGGCGTTCAAGGCGATCCAGGACGGCAAGCAGGTGGCTGTCCTGGTCCCGACGACGGTCCTCGCCGCTCAGCACCACCAGACGTTCTCGCAGCGGTTCGCCGCCTTCCCGCTGAAGGTCCGCCTGCTGTCGCGCTTCGTGCCTCCGACAGAGCAGAAGACCACGCTCGCGGGCCTGGAGGACGGCTCGGTCGACCTCGTGATCGGGACCCACCGTCTCCTCTCGAAAGATGTGAAGTTCCGGGACCTCGGGCTCGTGGTGGTCGACGAGGAGCAGCGGTTCGGGGTCGCGGCGAAGGAGCGCCTGAAGCAGCTCCGCCGGGAGGTCGACGTCCTCACGCTGTCGGCGACGCCGATCCCCAGGACGCTGAACCTGGCACTTGCCGGGGTCCGCGACATGTCGGTGATCGAGACGCCGCCGGAGGATCGCCTGCCGATCCAGACCCGGGTCGCCGAGGCGTCCGCGGGGCTCGTCCGCGACGCGATCCTTCGCGAGCTCGACCGCGGCGGGCAGGTCTTCTTCGTCCACAACCGGGTCGAGACGATCGAGGCCCAGACCGAGCAGCTTCGGCGGATGCTGCCCGGCGTTCGCTTCGTCGTGGGGCACGGCCAGATGCCCGAGGGCCACCTCGAGAGCGTGATGATCAAGTTCGCCGGCGGCGAGGCGGACGTCCTCGTCTGCACGACGATCATCGAGTCCGGCCTGGACATCCCGAACGCGAACACGATCGTCATCGACCGGGCCGACACGCTCGGGCTGGCCCAGCTCTACCAGCTCCGTGGCCGGGTGGGCCGGTCGTCGCGGCGGGCCTACGCCTACCTGCTGTACCGCCGTCGCGAGCGGATGAGCGAGGAGGCCCGCAAGCGCCTCCAGGCGATCTTCAACGCCTCGGAGCTGGGCGCCGGGTTCCAGATCGCGCTCGCGGACCTCGAGATCCGCGGGGCGGGCAACATCCTGGGCGGGGAGCAGTCGGGGCACATGGCGGCGGTGGGGTTCGACCTCTACTCGCGGCTGCTCGCGGAAGCCGTCGAGGAGCGGAAGGCCCGGCGCGAGGATCGGCCCCCGCGCGTCGAGAGGCCGCAGGCGGTGGTCGACCTGCCGGTCGAGGCCCACCTGCCCGACGACTACGTGCCGGAGGAGGCCCAGAAGCTGGAGCTGTACCGGCGGCTCGCGCGGGCGCGCGACGCCGGCGACCTGGCGGCGTTCCGCCAGGAGCTGACGGACCGGTTCGGGCCGATGCCCCAGCCGGTGATCCGCCTGGTCGAGGTGGCCGAGCTGCGGCTGGCGGCCGAGGCGGCCGGCGTCGGCTCGATCTCGCGCGAGGAGGGCCAGCTGGTGGTCCGGTTCGGCGAGGGGCTCTCACGCGCGACCGCGATGCGGCTCCTGTCCGGTGGCGGGCTGCCCGGCGTGAAGCCCGGCGATGTCACGTTCGCCAGCAATCAGGTCCGGATCCGGCTGCCACGTGATCCCTCGAGGGGTTGGGGCCTGACGCAGGCGATCGTGGCGCGGCTGTCGGCCGACGAGCCCGTCGAGGCGGAGGTATCGTCGTGAGCGACGGCGACCCGACGGCCGACGCGCGGGACACGCTACGGCTCGCGATCCCCATCGCTGGACCGGATGATCGGTCGATCCTCCGCGGCGCCCTGCTGAAGGCCCGGGCGACCGAGCTCAGCGATCTCCAGCGGCGCGCCGGCCGGCACTCGTTCGGCTACGGCACCGACTCGGCGCGCGACACGATGGACGACGAGACCCGCAGTCTCCGCCGCCGGATCGAGCTGCTGGACGCCCTCATCGAGTCGCTTCGGCCCGAAGGCCGGCCGCGGACGGCGGGGAGCGGCCGATGACTGAGCACGAGGTGGTCATTGCGGGCGCGGGACCGACCGGACTGATGCTGGCGGCCGAGCTGGCCCTGGCCGGCATCGACGTCCTCGTCATCGAGCGTCGGCCCGATCAGGAGCTCGACGGCCGGCGGGCCGGCGGGCTCCACTCCCGCACCCTCGAGGTGCTGGACCAGCGAGGCGTCGCCGATCGGTTCGTCTCGGCCGGGCGGACGCACCCATTCGTCGGCTACGCGGGGACGTCCCTGGCCATTGGCGACTTCCCGACGCGCCACAACTACGTCCTGGCCCTCTGGCAGAAGGACATCGAAGTCATCCTGGCCGCCTGGGCGGACGAGCTCGGGGTCCCGATCCTGCGGGAGCACGAGGTGACCGGGTTCAGGCAGGACGGAGCCGGGGTCGACGTCGACGTGTCCGGGGGGACGACGCTACGGGCCGGCTACCTGGTCGGGTGCGACGGCGGCCGCAGCCTGATCCGCAGGGCGGCGGGCATCGCCTTCGAGGGATCCGACGCCTCGCGCAGCTACCTGATCGCCGAGGTCGAGATGGACCAGCCCGAGATCGGACTGCGGCCGGAGGGCGGCGGCATCGGCCCGGTCGATCGCGAGAAGGGCGGCAGCCCCTACGGGGTCGTCCTCGTGGAGGCGGAGGTCGAGCACACGACCGACCCGACCCTGGAGGACCTGCGGGCGGCGCTCGTGGCCGCCTACGGCACCGACTTCGGCGCGCACAGCCCCACCAGGATGTCGCGGTTCACGGATCTGACTCGCCAGGCCGCGTCCTATCGGGAGGGCCGCGTCCTGCTCGCAGGCGACGCCGCGCACGTCCACAGCCCGGCCGGTGGCCAGGGCCTGAACGTCGGTGCGCAGGACGCCGTGAACCTCGGCTGGAAGCTGGCCCAGGTCGTCCGGGGAACGTCGCCCGAGAGCCTCCTTGATACCTATCACGCCGAACGTCATCCGGTGGGAGCCAGGGTGCTGCGCAACACGATGGCGCAGGTCGCGCTCACGCACGTCGATGACCGGAGCCAGGCGCTTCGCGAGGCCGTGCTCGAGATGCTGATCATGGATGAGCCCCGCAAGCGCACCGCCGGGATGATCTCCGGCCTCGACGTCCGGTACGACCTGGGCGAGGGCCACCCGCTGCTCGGACGGCGGATGCCGGACCTGGACCTCCGGACCTCGGACGGCCCGACGACGGTGTTCGCCCTGCTCCGTGACGCCCGCCCGGTCCTCCTGGACCTGGGCGCGCCCGGCCGGTTCGATCTCTCCCCGTGGTCCGACCGGGTCGACCTGGTCCAGGCCGCCCACGACGGGCCGTGGGAGCTCCCGGTCATCGGCGCGGTGCCAGCGCCCGCCGCCGTGTTGATCCGGCCGGATGGTCATGTCGCCTGGACCGGCACCATGGCGGACGCCGGGCTGCCCGTCGCCCTGGCAACCTGGTTCGGCGCCGCGACGCCGGCCTCCTGACCGGGACCACGTGGTGGCCGGCCCCCGACCGGTACGATTCGAACCCATGAAGCCCTTCCAGTTCCTGGCCGACGCGTTCGACGCCACCAGCGCGAAGGAGCTGGGCGAGCGTGCCCGCGCCGCCGAGGACCTCGGCGTCACCACCTTCGTCCTGCCTGACCACCTCGTGCCGCAGCTCTCGCCCGTTCCCTACCTGGCGACCGTCGCGGCCCTGACCGAGAAGCTCCGGATCAGCGCGTTCGTCCACAACAACGACCTGCGCCACCCGGCGGTCCTCGCCCAGGACCTCGCCACGCTCGACGTCCTCTCGAACGGCCGCCTGGACGTCGCGATCGGCGCCGGCTGGAACGCGCCGGAGTACCGAGCGGTCGGCATCCCGTTCGACCCCGCGCCCGTCCGCCAGGCTCGGCTCGCGGAGGCGATCACGGTGATCAAGGGCTGCTTCCGCGAAGGGCCGTTCTCGTTCGCCGGCGAGTTCTACACGATCACCGAGTACGACGCCCACCCCAAGCCCGTCCAGCAGCCGCATCCGCCGTTCTTCATCGGCGGCGGCGCCCGGCGGACGCTGGAGCTGGCCGCCCGCGAGGCGGACATCGTGGGCCTCGCGCCCCGGATCCTGTCCGGCCAACGTGGCGATCCCGCGTCGATCACCTGGGCGGCGACGGAGGAGAAGATCCAGTGGGTCCGCGA
>DATBGP010000013.1:0-2648 GCA_036557925.1 Candidatus Limnocylindrales bacterium
GCGTCAGCGAGGCCGTCTGTAAGCCGAGTTCTGTCGCGGCGGCTCGCGCCGTCGCGGATGGCCATCCATCTGAGGCCGCCGGTTGCCCGACGGCTCCTGCGGCCGACCCGAGGGCTGGGCAGCGCACCTCTCCCCCGCGGTTGCCCGCGGGTTGCGCCCTCCTATTTGGCCTTGCTCCGGGTGGAGTTTGCCCGTTTCACTCCGTCGCCCGGCTCGCGCCGGCCGACGGCATCGTCACTGTGGCACTGGTCCTCGTCTCACGACGGACGGGTGTTACCCGCCACCCTGCGCTGCGGAGCTCGGACTTTCCTCACGCCGTCCACGGGGTTGCCCCCGACGTGGCGCGCAGCCATCCGACGGCCTCGCTGACCGGGGGATTCTAGCCGCCGATGGCCGGGATTCCCAATGACCCGGACGTCAGCCCTCGACCAGCTTCGCGAGGGCGATCTCGCCGCCGGGGCCCGTCAGGTGCAGCCGGCCGCCGGCGTCGACGTCGACGTCGAGCCGGTTCGCCCGACTGAGCGCCGGGATGAACGCGGTCGCCACCGAGCGACGCCGGAGCGGTCAGGTTCCGGGAACCGCGTCCGGGCGGCGCACGACGATCGGCGGCCCGCCGGCCGCGACCCGGTCGATCGCCTCGTTGCAGAGCGCGTCCGCGAGCGTGTTCTGGGCTCGCGGGACGTGCGTCGCCGACCAGCGATCGAAGCCGCGCAGCGTGCGTCGCGCCGCCTCCCAGAGCGGGATGAGCTTCGCGTCCTTCACCCGCCAGCGCCCGGCCAGCTGCTCCACGATCAGCTTCGAGTCGAGGAGCATCACGACCTCCCGCGCGCCGAGCTCCGCGGCCAGGGCCAGCGCCCGGACCACGGCCGTGTACTCCGCCACGTTGTTCGTCTGGACGCCGAGGAACTCCGAGATCGTCGCGTCCGGGGTGGCCTTCGGGTCGCGGGCGTCGGAGCGGGCGAGGTCGATGAGGACGGCGCCGGCGGAGGCCGGCCCGGGGTTGCCGCGGGCGGCACCGTCGGTCCGGACGAGGTACCCGCTCAGGACGCCGACCGATCGACGGCTTCGGCCGAGCCCGCCGCCGCCGCGTCGTCGACCGCGGGCTGGTTCGCGTCGAGCACGGGCAGCGGCGTCCCTGCGGCCGAGCCGGAGCCGCCACGGAACCGGTTCCAGATCATCCGCAGCGGGTCGTAGTACTTGTCCGCGACGCGCTCCTTCATCGGGATGATCGCGTTGTCCGTGATCTTGATGTGCTCCGGGCAGACCTCGGTGCAGCACTTCGTGATGTTGCAGAAGCCCAGCCCGGCGTCGTCCTTCAGGTACTCGCGGCGGTCGGCCTGGTCGGCCGGATGCATCTCGAGACCTGCGGACCGGACGATGAACCGCGGACCCAGGAACGGCCGCTCGATCTCGTGGTTCCGGAGGACGTGGCAGACGTCCTGGCAGAGGAAGCACTCGATGCACTTCCGGAACTCCTGGACCCGCTCGATGTCCTCCTGCTGCCAGCGCCAATCCTCGACCGGGACGTCGGTCGGCGGCGAGAACGGCGGGATCGACTTGTTGATCTCGTAGTTCCACGACACGTCGGTCACGAGGTCCTTGATGAGCGGGAACGCCCGCATCGGCTCGACCGTGATCGTCTCGCCGGGCTCGAAGTCCGAGAGGCGCGTCTTGCAGGTCAGGCTCGGCCGGCCGTTGACCTCCGCGCTGCAGGAGCCGCACTTCGCGGCCTTGCAGTTCCAGCGGACCGCGAGGTCGGGCGCCTCGTGGGCCTGGATCCAGTGGAGGGCGTCGAGCACGACCATCCCCTCCTCCACGGGAACCTGGAACTCGGCGAACGTGCCGGGCTCCTTCGGCCCGCCGCGGAAGACCCGCATCAGGATGTTCGGCATCAGTGGCCTCCTCCGGCCGCGACGAGCTCCCGGAGATCGTCGGGCATCGGCGGCAGCGGGGTCGTCGACACGGTCATCGCGCCGTCCTCGCGGCGGACCGCGACGTTCACCTTGCCCCAGTCGTCGAGCGTGTCCGGGAAGTCGAGACGGCTGTGGGCGCCGCGGCTCTCCTCGCGGGCGAGCGCGCTCCGGGCGACGGCCTCCGAGATCTCGACGAGGTTGCGGACCTCGAAGACGAGGTTCCAGCCCGGGTTGAACGTCCGGCCGCCAATCACCTTCAGGTCGCGGGCCCGGTCGCGGATCCCGTCGAGCCGGTCGATCGCCTGCTCCAGGTCGTCCTTCGTCCGGAAGATCCCGACGAGCGACTGCATGACCGACTGGAGCTCCTCGCGGAGCCGGTACGGATCGGTGCCGGCGGTCCGCGCCAGCGGCTCCTCGAGCTCCGCCTCGGCCGCCCGGACCTGTGCGGGATCGACGTGCGGCTCGCCGTCGACCGAGGCCGCGTGGGCCGCGGCGCCGGCGCCCGTCCGCTCGCCGAACACCAGCAGGTCCGACAGCGAGTTCCCGCCGAGCCGGTTCGCCCCGTGCATGCCGCCCGCGACCTCGCCGGCGGCGAACAGTTCGGGCATGGTCGTCGCACCGGTCTCGGCATCGACCCGAATCCCGCCCATCACGTAATAGGTCGTCGGTCCGACCTCCATCGGCCCCGCCGTGATGTCGACGTCGGCGAGCTCCTTGAACTGCTCGTACATCGAC
>DATBGP010000014.1:0-4684 GCA_036557925.1 Candidatus Limnocylindrales bacterium
CTGGCGTAGTGTTGCCGCGTCGTCCACCCTCGAGGTCGCGTCGATGACGAAGCATCTCCGCGCTGCCCGCATCCTTGCCGCGCTCGTCGCGGCCGGCGCGATCGCGGGAACGGCTCTCGCGGTCGATCCATCCGGGCAACCGAGCGCGAGCCCTGCCGCATCGTCATCGGCCATCCCGGCGGCAGCTTCGCCGTCATTGGCCGAGACCCTGGCGCCATCCGACAAGCCCTCGCCGAGCGTCGCCGCAAGTCCGCCCGTCCCGTCGCAGCCGTCGCCGTCGTCCGCGACCCCGAAACCCGAGGTGAAGGCGCCCGAGGTGAAGGCGCCCGAACCCCAGGACGACGACGAGGGTGCGCCCTCGGCGGAGAAGCTTGCGGACGTGGTCCTGCGGCTGAAGGCCGCGGGCGTGCCCGCGACGTCAGGCCAGGTCCAGGACCTCGCGGGCAAAGTCGGCCTCGGCGGCGCCGTGCGCGTCCTGGCATTTGCCCATGCGAGCGGCAAGACGCCCGCTCAGATCCTCGCGCTCTTCGCCGGCGGGATGGGCTGGGGCGAGATCGACCACGAGCTGCACCTGTCGATCGGGCCGGGGATCGGCTGGATCATGGGCCACGGCCACGGCCACGGCCACGGCCACGGCAATGGCCACGCCAACAGCCAGACGCCCTGACCCCAAGCCACGCCTCGTTCGGGCCGCAGGTCCACCAGACCGACAGCCAGGCGCGCCGGACTGCCGGGAGGCCGGCTCCTAGGCCGTCGCCTTGAAGCCGATCCGGTTCTTGTTCGCGTAGGCCGCCGCACCGTAGTTGAAGACGTCGATCGCGACGGCGATCAGCAGGAAGACGATGTCGAGCCCCGAGAGGCTCTGGCCGGGCGTGACGAGGATGACGTACATCAGCGTCGTGAACGGCAGGAAGATGATCCCGAGGATCGGCAGGATCGGCCCGTTGAACGCCGCGTCCCAGCGTTCCGGCCGAGCGATCCAGATGAACAGCGTGATCAGTCGCGGGATCGCGCCCGCCGTGAGTGCCGCGAGCATGGATGGCCCCTCCGTCCGGTCGAGGCGAGCGCCTCGAGGCGCATCGTAGAGCGGCGGCAGGGGGTCGTGGCGCGTCCGGACAACAGAACACCCTGATGCGCGCTCGGGGGGAAGCAACGCATCAGGGTTGACCCCATGCTACGGACGGACCCATCCCGGGTCATGGTCGAGATTCCGTATTTCGAACCCGTGGCATCCGCAGGGTCAGCGACGGGGGTCGACCTGGATCTTCGGTCCGGCGCCCCACGCCGCGTCGTGCTCGCCGGCGAGGACGCGCGGGACGTCGTCCAGCCCGACGACCGCCGCGACGAGAGGCGAGGGATCGACCCGGCCGGCACCGAACAGCTCGACGGTGCCGGGCAGGCCGGGCGAGGCGCTGAGGATCCCGACGACCGAGGCGTCTCGGAACACGGCGTCGCGGGTGTCGACGAGGCTCGGCTCCGCGGCGATGCCGATGCAGACGACGCGGCCGCCGGGTTCCACGAGCCTCAGCCCGAGGGCCGGCGAGGAGCTCGCGGTCGAGGCGTCGACGACGGCATCGAACGTGCCGGTCGGCGGCCGGTCGGATGACCAGAGCCGGTCGAACCCGAGCGATCGGGCGAAATCGATCGAGGACGGGCTGTGGCCGAGGATCGAGACCGCGAGGCCGCGCTCGCGGGCGATCAGCGCCGCCAGGAGCCCGATCGTCCCCGCGCCCACGACGAGGAAGCTGTCGCCCGCTCGGAGCGCTGCCGCCTCGACGGTCCGGAAGGCGTTCCCCCCGGGTTCGATGAGCGCTCCGACCGCCGGATCCAGTCGTTCGGGCAGGGCGTACAGCGCCCGGGCTGGCATCAGGAGCTGCTCGGCGAGCGCCCCCGGCCAGCCGCGCCGGATCCCGACCTCGAACCGGTTCGCGCAGAGGTACTGCCGGCCGCTGCGGCAGCGATCGCAGGTCTGGTCGCCGAGCATCGTGTCGCCGGTCACCCGGTGCCCGAGCCAGCCCGCATCCACCCCGTCCCCGACCGCCGAGACGATCCCGGTCCACTCGTGGCCGATCCGGATGGGGTACCAGGCGTCGCCGCTGGCGAGGTAGGCCATCTCGCCGGTGAACAGCTCGACGTCGGTGCCGCAGACGCCGACCCGATCGACGTCGATCACGGCCTCGCCCGGTCCGGCGAGGGGCCGATCGACCTCCTGGACCGAGGCGCGGCGCGGCCCGTCGATCACGAGCGCGCGCATCCGGTCGTTCATCACCCGAGCGTAACGAGTCGGACGCGTCATCCGCCCGGCTTCCGGCGACGTATCCGTCAACGTCCCCCTGCGGACATCGCCAAACCGAACTTCACGGGGAAACCGAGGCCTCGCGACCGCCCTCCGAGTCGCGGGGCCTCGACCTGTGTCGTGCGGGCCCGGGACCCGGCGTCAGATGCCGATCGACGACGGCCAGCGCCCGGTCGCCGGGGCAACCGGATCGGAAGGGCCCGCGGCCCGGACCGTCCGAGCTCGATCCCATGCGGCGGCCGGGCCGACGATCGAGGTCCGCGGATCCCCGAGGATCCGGTACGGCCCCAGGCGATCGGCCAGCCGTGGGTCGCTTGCGGCCGCGACGAGGACGTCGCCCATCGTGCGAGCGCCGCCCGCGATCGCGGCCAGCGTCGCGTGCGCCAGGTGTCGATCGACCGCGTGGTCGACGAGCCCGACCGCCGCCAGGACGCTCCCGGCGACGACCTCCGAGACCAGGCGACCGGCGAACGAGCCCCGCTCGGCGTGGACGTCGCGACCGGCACCGTTGCAGGTCAACGCGAGCATCGCCCCCATCGGCTCGCCGCCCGGAGCCCTGACGGCATCGCGGAGCCGTTCCGGGGTGAGGCCGCCGTAGGCCGGCCAGGCATCGGGCGTGCCGTGGCCGAGATACAGGGCGGCGCCCAACCCGGCTCCGAGACCGGCCCGGAGCTCTTCCCAGCCCAGCCGCTCGGCCGTCCAGCGGATTGGAGCCGCGACCCGGGTGGACCGGGCCCACGAGGCTTCGACGGCGTCGAAGACGTCGCGCGCGCGTCCGCGCCCCGGGCCGAGCAGGGCGACCGGCCCGGCGCCTGACGGACCCGTGGCCGAACGATCCGCAAGCGTGTCCGCCGCGGCCGCCGCGGCCGCGATCTGGCCGCCCCAGAGCAGCCCCACCGGCACGGCGCGCCCGGCCCGATTCCGGACGATCGGACCGGGCGGCTCCCATCCGGGAGATCGGTCGTCGTCGGACCGGATCACGAGGATCGCCGAGGAGTCGTCCGCCAGGTCACGCCAGGCGGCGGCGTCGAGCGGCGATCCGGCCACCCGCTCCACGACGCGAACGGGCCCGTTCGCCAACAGCGCCGAGGCCAGCCGGTCCCGGGTGCCGGCCGGATCGAGCGGCCGCCCCGTCGATCCCGACGGGGCGGCAATGGTGAGCGGCGAACCGGAGGCCCGGCGGTCAGGCATGGACCACGTTCGCATACGGCTGCCAGGCCGAGAAGTCGATCATCTCCTTGAACCGGCGGACCCAGTAATGCATGACGATCTGGGCCTGCTGCTCGCGGTTGAAGTGATCGAAGTCGCCGTTGGCGGCCGCGAGGTCGTCCTGGCCGTCCTCGCCGTCCTCGCCGTTCGTGTAGCCGTAGTTGTAGCCCTCGCCGCTGAGCTGGGCCTCCAGCGCCTGGACCATGTAGACCGGCCCGTCCTGGACGCCTTGCCAGACGTGCGTGAGCTCGTGGATGAGGGTGTCGGTCTTCACGTCCGCCCAGGACGCGAAGTTCAGCAGGTACATCGTGGTGAACGGCCGCTCGCCGTTCAGCTTCTCGATCACGTCGACCGGCAGCGACTTGACGGCGACGCGGACCTTGTCGAGCTCGATCGAGGTGCCGAACACCCGATCCGCCTCGACTCGCTCCGCCGCCGTGAGCGGCCGCCAGTCGCCCGGGAACCACTCGAGGATCGCGGTCACGACGAGCGCGATCGCGGCACCCGTCATCTCGGCCGCGGCCGTCAGGACCTCGACCGCGGTTCGGCCCAGGCTCTTCAGCGCCGCGAGCACGCGCTTGGCGGCGTCCTCTGCGGGCTGGAGGACGGCGGCCTCGACGATGTCCTTGGTGGTCTTGCCGAGCTGGGTCAGCGCCGCGACGAGATCGTCGATCGCGTTGCCCGGGTGCGTGAGGGCATCCGCGGCGAGCTGGGCGATCGTCACGCCCGCCTCGATGAGCGCCTGCGCGACGTCCTTGATCACCTGCACGCCGCGTGACGCCGCCCAGGCCATCAGGTCCACGATCGTGGCGCCCGCGGCGATCATCCCGCGGACGACCTGGAGGAGGCCGCCGAGTGCCTGCTTCTCGGTCCAGAGCAGGACGTTGTCGACGGTGTGGCCGGCCCTGACGAGCACCTCGCCCACGATCCGCAGCGCGGCGTCGCCGGCGCGGGCGGCCCAGGTGATCAGCCGGGAGATCGAGTTGCCGGCGGCATCCAGGGCCGCGATGACGGTCCGGAGGGTCGCCTCGCTCGCGGCGGCGGCCCAGTCGAGCGCCTCCTCGATCGATCGGCCGGCGGCATCGAGGGTGGCAACGAGCTTGCGCCAGGCGAGTGCCGAGACGTCCTGGGCCTGCTTGAGGATCCAGTCGAGCGCCTCGCCGAGCGGGCCGGCGTACT
>DATBGP010000015.1:0-15772 GCA_036557925.1 Candidatus Limnocylindrales bacterium
ACGCTGTCCACCGCGGCCCGCTCGGCCGGCGACGCGAGCGGCCCGACGACGTGGAGGTCCATCCAGCCGAGTGTAGCCGCGCGGGTCGGCCTCGGCAGTCGGGCCGATCCGCGCCGCGGGTCAGCGCCGCTCCAGCGCCGCCTTCGCGGTGTCCAGCGACGCCATCTCGCCATCCATCGACGACTGCACCGGTCGCGACAGGAACAGGCCCTTCAGCCCGCCGAGATCGGCCCGGAGCGAGAAGCTCACCTGGGTGCCGGTCCCGACTGGGGTGAATCGGAACTCCCCGGTGGGCCGAGCCGGGCCGGCCACGACCTGGAAGGCATAGCGCGATGGCGGCTCGTAGCCGGTCACCTCGATGTCGGCCGCGATCGATCGGCCGCCGGGACCGGCCACGGTCTGGTGGATCCGCGAGCCCACGCCGACCGGCCCTTCGGCCGAGATCTCCTGGACGTGGCGTCGCCAGGTCCGGTCGTTGGCCGGATCCGCGAAGAACCTGAAGACGTCCTCAGGTGGGCGATCGATGACGATCGTGCGCTCCGCACTCGGCATCGCGTGTCCCTCCTCTCGACCCCGGTTGCCGGACGGTCAGGCGGTCTCGGTCCAGGCCGTCTTCCCGAAGAGCTCCTTCGCGGCGTCCTCGGGCAGGTCGGAGCTGATCCCGAAGCCGCCGAACGCGACGAGCCCTTCGAGCGTCAGGTGGGGCGCCTCCGCCGGCCGGTCGGTCGCCGATCGGGTGTCGCCCGCGCCGCCGGGTCCGGTGACCGCGATCGTGACCCGCCAGGAGTCCGGCACGACGACCTGGGCGCCGCCGAAGATCGAGCGGACCCGGAGGGTGGCGCCGGCCGGATCCAGGGTCGCGTCGCGCAGGTCGATGACGCCGCCGCCGAACCAGCAGTCGACCGTGCCGCCACGGAAGCCGGCTGCCGTGCTCCGGAACGCGAGGGGCTCGAAGATCGCAACGAGCCGGACGTCGTCGGCCTCGGGATCGTCGAGCGGCACGAGCCTTCGCTTCGCCGACACCGCGGCGATCGCCGCGACGATCATCGTGAGGATGAAGCCGGCGACCAGGGTTGCGACCAACCGTCCGAGCACGCGCATCGCGAATCCTCCTGCGATTCCCCGGAATCCTACGGCAGACCGGGCGGCCGCCACGCCGAGGCGTCCCACTCCCCATCGGGCTTCGCCAGCTCCCGGGCGAGGTCGGTGAAGCCGCCCTCGAGGCCCTCGACGATCTCCAGGCGGAGGTTCGGCCGGGCGCCGAGCGCGGCGCTCAGCATCAGGTTCGCCGCGAACCCCTGCGGCCGGACCACGACGAGGATCGACAGCATGGTCCGGTCGCCGGCAGGCCCGGCCCCTGCCGCGGCGTCCCCGGTCATCGGATCCGCGGGGGCGATGTCCGCCGCTGCCGCCGCCCGGACGCGGCCGCGGGTCGTCCGGAGCTCGATCCGGCCCGGGCCGCGGTCGGCCACCTCGATCCCCAGCGAGCCCGTGATCCCGAGCAACGCCGCGGGCTGCGTGCCGGGCTCGATCGGCGGCGCCTCGTCGCGGAGCCGCCCGACCAGCTCGAGGAGCCGCTCGTGGACGACGGCCGGCGTCTGCTCGACGACCCGGCTCGCGCGGTGGCTGAAGTCGGTCACGCCTCGGCGACGAGCGCGATGGAGATCAGGAGGCCCGGCACGTCGAGCGGAAACTTCGCGCCGGTGCGCGCATGCGGGTCCGTCGCGAACCAGCGGCGCCATTCCTCGTTCATCCCGCCGAAGTCCTCGGGGCGAGCGAGGATGAACGTCGCGCTCACCGCGCGGCCCATCGAGCTGCCCGCCGCCGCCAGGATCGCCTGGACGTTCGCCAGCGCCTGACGCGTCTGCTCCTGGATCGTCGTGCCGACGATGGCGCCGGTCGCGGGATCAAACGGACCCTGGCCGGACACGAAGACGAGCCCGCCAGCGACGACGGCCTGGCTGTACGGGAACGGGCCCGAGGCGTTGCCGGACGGCGCCTCCGGGGTCTGGATGATCCGCATGGCGATCCCCCTCTCAGTCGATCGTGATCCGCCCGTCCTCGCCGAGCGCGAAGCCCGGGTTCCAGCAGACCTCCCAGGCATGCCCGTCCGGATCGGCGAAGTAGCCGCTGTACCCGAACGGGAACTCCGTGCCGGGCTTCAGGAGCGAGCCGCCGGCCGCGACGGCCTCATCGAGGGCGGCGTCGACCTCGTCGCGCGACGCGACGTTGATCGCGAGGGTCACGCCGCCGAAGGATCCGCGCGTGGCGCCCTCGATGTTCGCGTCGTCGGCGAGGTCGTTCCAGCCGAAGATCCCGAGCCACGAGTCGGTCGTCCCGAACCAGGCGATCTCGCCCGCGATCGACGCGTTGCGGCGGGTCCAGCCGAGCGTCTCATAGAAGCGACAGGAGCGCTCGACGTCCTCGACGCCGAGCGTCACGATGCTGAGTCGGGCAGGGATCGACATCGGGCCAGTCTAGGTGCGGTAGGGCTCGTCCGGTTCGTCGACCACCGCCGACCGGCCAACGGCGGTCATGTCCGCGAGGCCGATGACCCCGGCGGGCGTCGAACGGAAGCCGCAGGCATCGAAATAGAAGCCCCGGAGCTCCTCGTCGAAGTCGACGTGGAGCCACTCGCAGCCCGCGGTTCGGGCCTCTTGGGCGGCGATCGCGACGAGGCGCGTGCCGATGCCGTGCCGGCGGGCGGATCCGGCCACGAGCGTGTCGAGGATGAACGCATGGCCTCCACCGTCCCAGGCCACGTTCACCCAGCCGACGAGCTGCTCTCCCCGACGCGCGGTGACCCAGCCGAGGCTGTGGCGTTCGACCTGTCCGCGCCAGTCGTACGTGTCGATGGCGTGACCGAAGCCCTCGGCGTGCAGCGCCTCGACCTCGCCGCTCTCGAAGCCACCCCGCCACTCGAGCGCGACGTCAGACGCCGACACGCTCGGGCAGCTTCTCGATCCGGATCGCGGTCGCCTTGAACTCGGCGGTCCCCGACTTGGGGTCGGTCGCGTCGATCGTCAGCAGGTTCGTCGCGACGTCGTCCTGGAAATGGAGCGTCATGAACGTCAGGCCGGGCCGGAGCGCGTCCGTGATCCGGATCGGCGCCTCCACCTGGCCGCGCCGGGAGACGACCCGGACCCGCTCGCCCTCGGCCAGGCCGTAGGCCTCCGCATCCTCCGGGGAGATGTCGAGCGACTCGCCGCGCCGGAGCGGCGATCGATAGCCGCCCGTCTGGACGCCGGTGTTGTACGAATCGAGGCGGCGGCCGGTCGTGAGCCGGATCGGGAAGTCGTCGTCGAGCTTGTCGACCGGCGGGTCGTGGTCCACCGGGACGAACGGGACGCGGTTGCCGGGCATCGGGTTCTCCCAGAGCCGGCTGTGGAGGAACAGCTCGCCGGGATGGCCCTCGTCGTAGCAGGGCCACTGGATGCCGTCGAGCTCCTCCAGGCGCCGGTACGACATCCCGGCATGGACGGGGGAGAGGGCTCGGAGCTCGTTCCAGGTGTCCTCGGCGGTCCGCCAGCCCCAGTCGGCGCCCATGCGCCGGGCGATCTCCGTGATGATCCAGAGATCGTCGCGGGCCTCGCCCGGCGGCTCCAGCGCCTTCCGGACCCGCTGGACGCGGCGCTCGGAGTTCGTGACGGTGCCCTCGCTCTCGGCCCACGCGGCGCCGGCGGGCAGGACGACGTCGGCGAGCTCGGCGGTTGCCGTGAGGAAGAGGTCCTGGACGACGAGGAAGTCACGCGTTCCGAGGAGGTGTCGCGTGCGCTTCTGGTCGGCCTCGGACTGGACGGGGTTCTCGCCGATCACGTAGACCGCGGTCAGGTCGCCGCGCTCCATCGCGTCGAACATGCCCGACAGGTGCCAGCCCCGCTTCGGCGGCACCGTCACGCCCCATGTCCGGTCGAACTTCTCGCGGAGCTCGTCGTTCTCGACGTGCTGGAAGCCCGGCAGTCGATCGGGCAGCGCGCCCATGTCGCCGCCGCCCTGGACGTTGTTCTGGCCGCGGAGCGGGTTCAGGCCGCTGCCGTACCGACCGACGTGGCCGGTCAGCAGGGCGAGGTTGATCAGCGCGACCACGTTGTCGACCGCGTTGTGGTGCTCGGTGATGCCGAGGGTCCAGCAGATCATCGCCTTGTCGGCCTTCGCGAAGGCGTGGGCGAGCTCGCGGATCGCGTCGGCGGGGACGCCGGTCTCGCGCTCGGCATACTCGAGCGTGTATGGGTCGACCTTCGTCCGGTAGGCCTCGTAGCCGTCGGTGGCGTGGGCGATGAACGCCTCATCCTCGAGGCCGGCGGCGATGATCTCGCGGCCGATCGCGTTCGCCAGGGCGATGTCGCTGCCGACGTCGAGGCCGAGCCAGACGTCGGCCCACTCGGCGCTGCTCGTCCGACGCGGGTCGACCGCGTACAGCCGGGCGCCGTTGCGCACGCCCCGGAGGAGGTGATGGAAGAAGATCGGATGCGTCTCGCGGGCGTTGCTGCCCCACAGGACGATCAGGTCCGTCTCTTCGATCTCCCGATATGAGCTGGTCCCCCCACCGGCACCGAACACGGTCGCCAGACCGGCGACGCTCGGGGCGTGTCAGGTCCGGTTGCAGCTGTCGATGTTGTTGCTGCCCAGCACGGCCCGGCTGAACTTCTGCGCGGCGAAGTTGACCTCGTTGGTCGCCTTCGAGCACGAGAAGACGCCGAACGTCGTGGGTCCGTGGGCGGCCTTCGCCGCCTGGAAGCCCGCGACGACCTTGGCCAGGGCCTCGTCCCAGCTCGCCGGGCGCAGGGGCGCGTCCTTCGAGTCGCGGACGAGGGGCTGGGTCAGTCGAACGTAGTCCTTCGGCACGGGTTGCTCCGAATGGGTTCCGACGCCCCGAGTCTACGACCGTCGCCGCGCGGGTGACGGCTCGGTCCGGGCCGGCTCGCCGCCCTGGCGTCGCGGTCCGGGCCGGCTCGCCGCCCTGGCGTCGCGGTCCGGGCCGGCCATCGAACCTGGTCAGACAGTCACCCAGGGACTCTTCGATCGACTTCGCGAGTCGAATCGGGCGCCTGTGCGCCTCCCGGGCGGCCGATCCGAGCGTGGAGATCGCGCCCGCCCGGCTGTGGGAACTCCGGATCGGTGGCTCGAGTCGATCCAACAGTCCCCCCATGCTTGTCTGACCAGGTCTGCGGTTCGCCGGCGCCGCCGGCGACCCGTGGGGTGCAACACCTGACCAGGTCTGCGGCTCCCCGGCGCCGCCGGCGACCCGTGGGTGCAAACCTGACCGAGTCGTCGCCGCTCTGGGTCCGGTGTCGCCTCATCCGATCGGGTGATTTCCGCGGCGCGTCGCGCCGGTAGCGTTCCGCGCGATGCCCGTCCATCGCGATCGATCCCGCGTCCACGAAGCCCGCGTCGCCGGGCTCGCGATCATGCTCAGCGCCGCGGCGCTGATCCTGGTCGTCGCCTACGTCGTCGGCGGGTTCGCGAACCGCGTCGTGATCCAGGTCGTGGACGTCGGCACCCCCGCCGCGGAAGTCGTCACTCCCTAGCCGGGCGGCTCGGACGGGAATGGCGTCCGAACGTCGCGACGCGCCTGGCGCACGATCCGGACGAACTCCCGGAGGTGGGCGATCGGACGGATGTGGGACGGCGCCCCAGCGTAGATCGTCCGGATCGGGACCCACGCGATCGCTCCGCCCATCCGGATGCAGGTCGTGATCTGCTCCACCTCGAACGCGAAGCCGCGCTCGTCGCTGGCCAGCGTTGCCTCTGCGAGACGGCGCGAGACGAGCCGGTAGCCGGACTGGTTGTCCGGGATCTCGCGCCCGACGGCCCACGAGAACGCCAGCCGGCCGACGTCGTTCGAGAGCCGCCGGACTGGCGGCATCGCCCGGAAGTTGCGTCGACCGATCACGAGGTCCGGGGCCGGGTCGGCCGCGCCCGCATCGGCCGCGGCCGCATCGAGGAACCGCGGGATTTCGCTGGGGTCGTGCTGGCCGTCGGCGTCCAGGGTCAGGATCGCGTCGGCGCCATCGTCGAGGGCGCGCCGGAAGCCGGCCCGGAGCGCGGCGCCCTTGCCCTGGTTCGGCCGCTGCTCGAGCACGGTCGCCCCGGCCTCGCGGGCGACGTCCGCCGTGCCGTCCGAGGACCCGTCGTCGACGACGAGGACGGGCAGGTGCTCGCGGGCCGCCGCGACGACCGCGCCGATCCGGGGAGCCTCGTTGTAGCCCGGGACGAGGGCGACGATCACGCGAGGCGGACGCCGGGTTCCGCGGGCGGTTCCACCGCTTCCACCCGGCCGATCTCCCAGCCGTCGGCCCCGGCGTCGGCAAGGCGCGAACGGATGTCGGCCAGCCGGTCCGGCGCGATCGCCGCGAGGAGGCCGCCCGACGTCTGCGGATCGTGGGCGAGCGTGACGAGCTCCGGCGCGACCCCGTCGTCGACCGCGAGGGCAGGCAGGACGAACCGGCGGTTGTGGGCCGCGCCGCCCGTCTCGACGCCGGCGCGGGCGAGGTCCAGCGCGCCCGGGAGCGCCGGGAGCGCGGAAGCCTCGAACACGAATCTCGTCCCGGAGCCGCGCGCCATCTCGAGCCCATGCCCCAGCAGGCCGAACCCGGTCACGTCCGTCGCGCCGCGCACGCCCGCCTCGACGAGGACCTCCGAGGCCGCGCGGTTCAGCCACTGCATCTGGTCGATCGCCCGGTCGAGATCGCCCGCCGCCGTTCGACCCTGCCGGTTGCCGCTCACGAGCAGGCCCGTCCCGAGCCGCTTCGTGAGGAGCAACGCGTCGCCAGGTTGTGCGCCGCCCTTCCGGAGCAGGCGCTCCGGCTGCGCGGCGCCGATGACTGCGAGCCCGTACTTCGGCTCGGGGTCGCGGATCGTGTGGCCGCCCGCGAGCGTTCCGCCCGCCTCGCGGACCTTCTCCGCGGCTCCATCGAAGACCGCGGCGAGCACGTCCCGCGGCAGCTCCTCGGGGAACGCCGCGATCGAGAGCGCGAACAGGACGCGTCCGCCCATCGCGAAGACGTCGCTCAGGGCGTTGGCCGCCGCGATCGAGCCGAACGTCCGGGCGTCGTCGACGAGCGGCGGGAAGAAGTCGAGCGTCCCGATGATCGCGAGGTCGTCGGAGACGAGGTAGGCGGCGGCATCGTCGGCCGGCGCGAGCCCCGCCACCAGCTCCGCCGGCACCTCCTGGGCCCCGAGCCCGGCGAGCGCATCGGCCAGCAGGTCGGCGCCGAGCTTCGCGGCGCAGCCGCCGCAGTCCGTCAGCTCGGTCAATCGGGTCGTGGGGACGGTCAGGGCACTCACCGGCCGATCATACGGACTCCGTCGCGATGGCCTCGTTGACCGGTTCCGGCTCGCCTGCCGCGTCCGCCTCGCCCGTCCGGTCCGTCTCGGCCAGCGACCGCGGCAGGAACCGCCAGGCCAGGACGAGGGCGATCAGCCCGACGAACGAGCTCCACGGGCCGGCTACCGCGAAGCCGCCGGTCGCGATCACCTGGCCGGTGATCGCCGGCCCCAGCACGTTCCCGAAGTTCTGGGCGCTCGAGTTGAAGGCCAGCATCGTCCCGCGCAGGCTGTTCGACAGGCCGGCCACGATCGTCTGGATGCCGGGGATCCCGAACCAGGTCCCGAACGCCCAGCCCGCGAAGACGAGCAGGGCCAGCGGCAGCGAGACGTGGGTCAGCGGCATCAGGAAGGCCGCCACCACGAAGGCGGCGATCCCGATCATCACCGCGCGTCGCGGGCCGACCGCGCCGAGGAACCTCCCGCTCAACCGGGTGGCTGCCACGCCGACCAGCCCGACCACGAGGTAGGACAGACCTGCGACGTTCGTCGGCAGACCGAACGACTCGTGGAAGAACTCGGCCTGATAGACGAAATAGCCGAACGTGCCGGCAAACCAGACGAACGTCACGGACAGGACCCCCAGGGCGTGCCGATCGTGCAGGACGGTGCGATAGCTCGAGAGGTAGCCGGGCCGTCCGTCGACCCGCGGCCGGTCGACTGGCAACCGGCTGATCCCGATGACGGCGGCGATCGCGACGAGGAGGACGAACGCGAAGGCCGCGCGCCAGCCGAACAGGCCGGTGACGAGCGCGCCGATCGGGAGGCCGATCAGGGTCGAGAACGGGAACGCCGAGAGGACGATCCCGAGCGTCCGGGCGCGCTCTCGGGGCGACGGCAGGTCCCCGGCATACGCGAGCGTGGCCGGCGAGACGATGGCGGCCCCGAGCCCGTTCACCGCCCGGGCGAGCAGCAGGAACGGGAGGCTCGGGGCGACGACGCACGCTGCGGCCGCGGCCGTGAAGATCGCAAGGCCGATGAGCATCCCGGTCCGTCGCCCGCGTCGGTCGGACAGCGGTCCGAAGATCGGGGCGAAGATCGCCGTCGGGAGGGCATAGGCGCTGGCGAGGAGGCCGACGAGCGCGATGGGCTCGTGGAGGTCGTCGGCGATCGCGGGCAGCACGGCGGCGACGATGTAGAGGTCGACGCCGACGACGAACGTGGCGATCGTGAGGGCGAGGGTGACGGGCACCGCGTCACGGTACCCGACCCTCCGCCCGGGCCCGGGCGGCCACCATTCGCCGCTACCATCGCTCCGGGAGCGGAGAGGTTCCGGTGGATCTCCCGGTCTTCAAAACCGGTGACGCTGCGCTCGGCGTGGCGTGGTGGGTTCGACTCCCATGCGCTCCCGCCACGACTGGCTCCAACCATCGCCGGGGTTCTGTCCGTCCATCGACCGCCCTTGCCTGCCGCAGGCCCAGGACCGGCTTCACGTTTGTCCCACGACCGTGCCGGCCCGAGTTCGAACGGCCCAGCATCTTCCGGAGATTGGTCGCGCCGATCCCTCGCGTGCTCGCGGTCGCAAGGCACGTGCAAGTGCCTGACGATCAGGTGACGTGGATCGGGATGTCCTGACCGCGGATGCTTGGTCCCGGCTCGCCGACCAGCCGATGCCGGACGGATCGGGACCGCTGCGGGTCATCCCGCCTGCCACCCACCCGCGGCGGGGCCGACCGGTCCCGTCGCATCTCATCTCACCACCGGGGAGAGCCCACCATGGACGCCATCACGATGCTCAAGACCGACCACGACAAGGTCAAGAAGCTCCTCACCGAGCTGGAGTCGACCACCGAGCGTGGGGTCAAGACCCGGGAGGATCTGTTCGCCACGATCAAGGGCGAGCTCACGATCCACGAGGTCATCGAGGAAGAGATCTTCTACCCCGCCCTGAAGAGCCATCCCAAAGCCAAGGACATCGTCCTCGAGGGCTACGAGGAGCACCACGTCGTCGATCTCCTGATGGGCGAGCTCGAGAGCCTGGACGTCTCGGACGAGACGTGGGGAGCGAAGGCGATCGTCATGAAGGAGAACATCGAGCACCACATCGAGGAAGAAGAGGGCGAGATGTTCAAGCAGGCTCGCGCCGTTTTCGATCGCCAGGAGCTCGAGGATCTCGGCGCTCGGATGGCCGAGCGGAAGACGTCGGCGCAGCGCGAGCTGGGCGTCCCCATCCACGGCTGAGCCGAACCCGACGAAGATCCCAAGGGCCCGCGACTGGCGTGTTGCGGGCCCCGGGCCCGGACGGCGCTAGGCAGGGTTCTGGCGCGAACGCTCCTCGGCCAACCGCCGTTCCACCTCGGCGTCGATCTCGTCGTTGCGCCGGTCCTTCGCCCTCCGGAGCAGGTACATCCCCATCAGCCACGGATACACGGCCGCGACGATCAGGCCGACGACGATCGCGACGAGATAGCGGGGCTGCGTGGCCGGAGTGACCGCTTCCCCGAGGGTCAGGATGAGCCAGATCGTCACCCCGCCGAGGATGAGTCCGACGAGCCGCTGAATCACCGCATCCTCCGATGGCCCGATCCCGCTCGGACGCTCGCAGGCGTCGGGCGTTCGCGGTCCGAGGGTAGCACCGCGGACATCGACGTCCCGCGAGCACGGCGAGCGCCGTCGGGTCTGCCGCGCCTCGGGCCGCCAAGGTCCGTGCGAGTCCCCGGCGCGCCCGCCATGGGACACTGCGGTCGTGGCGACCGAACGTGCCCCGCGATCCCGACCGCCGAGCATCGAGCGGGTGCTCGCCGCCGTCCGAAGGCATGCCGGCGCGGTGGATCCGTTCGCGCTCGCCGCGGTCGCACGGGAGGTCGTGGCGGTCGAGCGCGAACAGCTGGCGTCGGGCCGCGCGGCGAGCTCCGCCGAGGCGCTGGCGAAGGTCATCACGGACCGACTTGAGCGCTGGCGCGCCTCACCCGCAGGTCGAGTGATCAACGCAACGGGAGTGATCGTCCACACGAACCTGGGTCGGGCGCCGTGGCCGGAGGAGGCGATCGAGGCGGCCCGGACGGCGGCCGGGAGCCTGCTGCTCGAGATCGACCGTTCGACCGGGCGGCGCGGGGCCCGTTTCCGGGTCGCCGAGGAGCACCTGATCGCGCTGACCGGCGCCGAGGACGCCCTCGTGACGAACAACAACGCCGCGGCGCTCGCGCTCGCCGTCGGGCTGGCCGGGCGCGGGCGGGGCGTCGCGGTCTCGCGCGGGGAGCTGGTGGAGATCGGCGGCGGGGTCCGGATCCCCGAGATCGTCCGCCGGGCCGGGGCGAAGCTCGTCGAGGTCGGGACGACGAACCGGACGCGCGCCGCGGACTTCGAGGCAGCGCTCGCGGACGGCGCCGCGCGCCTCGTGCTCCGCGTCCATCCGTCGAACTTCGTCCAGACCGGCTTCACGGAGGCTCCGGACGCGCGCGCGGTCGCCGAGCTTGCCCACCGCCTTGGAGCCCTCGTTGTCGACGATCTCGGGTCCGGCGCGCTCCTCCCAACGGAGCGGTTCGGGCTGGCCCACGAGCCGACCCCCCGCGAGCGCCTCGCCGACGGCGCGGATCTCGTGACGTTCAGCGGCGACAAGCTCGTCGGCGGCCCGCAGGCCGGGTTCGTCGTGGGTCGCGCCGACCTCGTCGCGCGGATCCGGCGCGATCCGCTCGCCCGGGCGATGCGCCCCGACAAGGTGACGCTCGCCGCCGTCGCCGCCACCCTCGGCCTGTACCGCGCCGGCGTGGCGACGGAGCGGGTGCCGGTCTGGAGGATGATCGCGGCCACGCCCCCTGACCTCCGGTCGCGTGCCGAGGTGCTGGCGGCCGCGATCGGGGCGCAGGCGTCGGTTGTCGCGGTTCGATCCACGGTCGGCGGCGGCAGCCTGCCCGGCGAGACGCTGCCGAGCCTGGCGATCGCGATCCGCGCCGGATCGGCGCACCGTGGCCCGGACCGGTTGCTGGCCCGCCTGCGCGCCGGGGAGCCCGCGGTGGTCGGTCGGATCGAGGCCGGCTGTGCGACGTTCGACCTGCGTACCGTCGAGCCCTCGGACGATCTTGCCCTCGGCGAGGCGATCCGGGCCGCTCTTCGATGACCGTCGTCATCGGCACGGCCGGCCACATCGACCACGGCAAGACGACGCTGCTGCGGGCCCTGACCGGGATCGAGGCCGACCGCCTGCCGGAGGAGCGCGCCAGGGGCATGACGATCGATGTCGGGTACGCCCATCTCGCGCTGGGCGACGGGACAGAGCTCGACTTCGTCGACGTCCCGGGCCACGACCGGCTCGTCGGCAACATGCTCGTCGGGGCGGGCGAGATCGACGCGGCGCTGCTCGTCGTCGCCGCCGACGACGGGGTTCGGGCGCAGACGATCGAGCACGTCCGCCTGCTCGACGCGCTGGCGATCGGGCAGGGGGTTGCCGTCGTCACGAAGTCCGACGTCGCCCCCGCCGATCGGGTCGAGGAGGTCGTCGGGTCGACGCGCGAGCTGCTCGCGACGACGAGCCTCCGCGAGGTGCCGGTCTTCCGGGTCTCCGCGACGACCGGTGCCGGGCTCGAGGAGCTGCGTGCCGGGCTCGTCGCGGTCCGGAACCAAGTCGCGCCGGCGGCCGACGGGTTGCCGCGGCTCGCGGTCGATCGCGTGTTCACGATCCGCGGTCGCGGGACCGTCGTCACCGGAACGCTTCGGAGCGGTCGCGTCGAACGTGGCGGCCTCCTGCGCGTCGTCCCCGGCGAGGCCGGCGATGCCGTGCGGGTCCGCGAGGTCCAGGTCCATGGCCGAACGGTCGAGTCGGCCGGGCCGGGCCGGGTCGCCCTGAACGTCGCCGGGCAACCGGTTCAACGGCTGGCGCGTGGAGTCGTCCTGACGACCGATCCGGCGGTCGTCGCGTCCGATCGCTGGCTGGTGACGATCCGATCGGCGACCCGACTCCCGGCCGACCGCGCTCGCGTCAGCGTCCATCTCGGGACGGCGCAAGTGCCCGGCGTCGTCGGCCGGAGCGGACGCGATGCCCTCGATCTCGCACCCGACGAGGGGACCGCCGTCCTCCGCCTCGCCGAGCCGATCGCCGTCGCGCCGGGCGCCCGCTTCGCGCTGCGGCGGCCATCACCCGCGGAGCCGCTCGGTGGTGGACGGGTGATCGACGTCCATCCGCCGCGTGGCACGGCCCGCCGGCGCACGACGCCGGAGCGACTCCGGGCGCTGGCCGCGGCGCCGCCCGGATCCGCCGGCTGGCGCGACGCCCGTCTCGACCTCCACGGTGCCGTCACCTCGCCGACGCCGGCCCTCGCCGCGGACGTTGTCGAGGTCGTCGACGCGGCGATCGTCGCCGCCGCCGGCCCGGCCACGCGCCGGCCCGACCTCCTCCGGGCCGGCGCCCGGGAGCTGCGCCGACACGTCGGATCGATCGATCATCCGGGGGTCGCCGCTCGGCTGGACGAGCTCGTCGCGGACGGCTCGCTGGTCCGTGACGGCGACCGGATCCGCCCGCCGGGCGTCGCGTCCCCGGCGCCGGATCCGGCAACCCTCGCCGCGATGGACCGGCTCGAGGCGCTGCTCGCCGTCGTCGCGCCGCCGGCCCTCTCGGAGGCGGCCCGGGCCGTTGGCTGTCCCGCCGAAGGGATCCGGGCCCTCGAGCAGGCGAACCGGATCGTCCGTGTCGACGACGGCCTCGCCTGGGCGTTCGCGACCTACCGCGATCTCGCCGGACGGGCGCTGGCGATGGCGAGCGTCGCGCCCCTGACGCCGGCCGCCTACCGCGACGCGACCGGGACGAGCCGGAAGTACGTGATGGCGATCCTGGAGGACCTCGATCGTCGGGCGATCCTTCGGCGGACGCCCGAGGGTCACGTCCCGGGGCCGCGTGCGTCGCAGCTGGCACCGGCCGGCGGCGGATGAGCACAGGCGCGCGCTCCAGGCTGCCGGCCGTGACGGGGATCGTCCTGGCCGGCGGCCGGTCGAGCCGGTTCGGCTCCGACAAGCTGGCAGCGGACGTCGACGGGCAAACGCTCCTCGACCGCTCGATCCGGGGCGTGGCGGCGGTCGCCTCGGATGTGGTCGTCGTCCTGGCGCCGGACGACGAACGGCCGCTTCCCAGGGTCGAGATCCCGATCCGTCGCGTCGCGGATCCCGAGGCGTTCGGTGGTCCGCTCGTCGGGCTTCGGGCGGGGCTGGAGGTCGCGACCGAGCCGATCGTCCTCGCGGTCGGCGGCGACATGCCGGCCATGCAGGAGGCGGTGCTCGCGGCCCTCGTCCGGGCGCTGCTGGCGGCGGGTGAGGGCACCGGCGCGGCCGTCCTCGCGGCGCGGGGTCGCCTCGTGCCGTTGCCGGCCGCGCTCCGGACCGGGGCGGCGAGCGATCAGGTGGGCCGGCTCGTCGACGACGGCGAGCGTCGCCTCCGAAGCGTGTTCGACCATCTCCGGACCCGCGTCCTCGACGACGCCGAGTGGCGCCCGCTTGACCCGACAGGCGACACCCTCCGCGATGTCGACACGCCAGGAGACCTGCCGGTCGGCTGAGGAACCCCGGGAAACGACGAACGCGTCCGCCGGAGGACGGACGCGTTCGTTTGGAGGAGGGAGCGGGGGGAGCTGGTTGGATCAGCTCCGGAACGGGTAGTCGGTGAGGGTCGGCAGGGCCGTCGGGCCGTTGGCCGCGCCGCTGATGGACGACCAGACGTTGCTGAACGCGCTGGCGATCCGGTTGTGGCGCCTGCTCTCGGACTTGGCGGACCGGGCGAGCCGCTCGGCAGCCGACTGAGCGAGAAGCTCGTCGATGTGGACCGAGGCGAGTTGCGAGTTGTGGAACACGTCTGATCTCTCCTTTCCCGATCCCGTCTTCGGGATCACACCGAGATCCTGTGCCGCCACCTGCTCGATCCCCACCGTCGCTCGTGGTGAATCGGACTACGTCATTCGACGGGTCCGCGGTCGAACATCCGTCCGAACCGCGCGCCTGATCGCGTGGCGTTCACTGCGGCGCTCGAACCTCGTCGAACGCGACCGGTTGAACGGCCAACGTTCGAACCGCCGCCGATCGTGCCCTTCGGCCGACGAATGGATCGCCCCGCGTTCGCCTCGTCGGGCGGCGGCTCGGGAGCCGACCGAGTGAACGCCCGGCGTTCAGCGACCGGGCCCGAGACCCGCCAGCTGGCTCAGCCGAGCGCCGCCTCCTCGAACACGATCTGCCCGCCGACCGTCGTCAGGAGCACCCGCGCATCGCCGATCGGGCCCGCGCCAGCCGCGAACAGGTCCCGGTCGATCACCGCCAGGTCCGCGAGCTTGCCCTCGACGATGGACCCCGTCGATTCGTCGAGGTGGTTCACCCACGCCGTGCCCATCGTGAAGCCGTGGACGGCCTGTTCGAGCGTGATCCGCTCGTTCGGCAGGAACGCCGGCTCGCCGCGGGACTCGGGCCAGACCCGCTCGACCGCGACCTCCATCTCGAGGAGGGGGTTCGGCGTGGAGACGCTCCAGTCGGAGCCCATCGCGAGCCGGGCGCCCGCCCGCAGGAGCGACGCGAACGGGTATTGCCAGCTCGCCCGCTCAGGCCCGAGGAACGGGATCGTCAGGATCTCCATCTGGTCCTCGAGGCAGGCCCAGAGCGGCTGGGCGTTGGCGGCGACGTCGAGCGCGGCGAACCGCGGGATGTCGTCGGGGTGGATCACCTGGATGTGGGCGACGTGCGGCCGCGTGTCCGAGGGGCCGTTCGCGGCGCGCGCGGCGGCGACCGCGTCGAGGGAGTCGCGGACGGCCCGGTCGCCGATCGCATGGAAATGCGGCTGGAGCCCGGCCCGGTCCAGCCGGGTCACCGCCTCGGCGAGGAGCGCCGGATCGATGAACGAGATCCCGCGCCTGTCGGTCGGTCGGCCGTCGCCGTCGAGGTACGGCTCGAGCATCGCCCCGGTGAACGTCTCGAGCACCCCGTCGGTCATGAGCTTCACGCTGTTCGACCGGACCCGGCCGAACGAACCGACCCGCGACCGCTCGATCAGGTCGTCGACCTGCTCGACCCCGTGCCCCCGGTCCCACCAGAGCGCGGCCTCGACCCGGGCCGTGAGCCAGCCCTCGTCGGAGGCACGCCGATACGCCCGCTCCTCCTCGGCCGTGACGATCGCGTCCTGCCAGGCCGTGATCCCGAGCGAGTGGAGGTACGCCTGGGCCACCCGCAGCCCCTCGAGGCGCGTCTCGTCCGTCGTCTCGGGCAGGATCGCCTCGACGAGCTCCGCGGCGGTCTCGTGCAGCGAACCGGTCGGCGAGCCGTCCGGGTCCCGCTCGATTCGGCCGCCGACCGGGTCCGGCGTGTCGCGGGTCAGGCCCGCGATCTCGAGCGCCTTCGTGTTCACCCACGACGAATGGCCGTCGCGGTTCGGCAGGAACGCGGGCCGGTCCGGCACGGCGGTGTCGAGGTCCTCGCGCCGGGGCGTGCCGTTCGGGAAGTCGGCCATCGACCAGCCGCTGCCGACGATCCAGGGCAGCTCCGG
>DATBGP010000016.1:0-2868 GCA_036557925.1 Candidatus Limnocylindrales bacterium
CGCCCGGCGCCTCCGCGGCGAGCTCACCCTGCCCGGCGACAAGTCGATCAGCCACCGGGCGCTCATGCTCGCCACCCTCGCCGCCGGCGAGAGCCGGATCCGCGGGGCGGGCGACGGTGCGGACGTCCGCTCGACCGCCGCCGTGTGCCGGCTCCTCGGCGCGACGGTCGTCCGGCACGACCCCGAGGCGGGTGCCGCCACGGTCGACTATCGGGTCGTCTCGCCGGGCGTGGACGGGCTCCACGAGCCGACCGAGGACCTCGACTGCGGGAACTCCGGGACGAGCCTTCGCCTGTTCGCCGGGATCCTCGCCGGGCTGCCCTTCCGGAGCATCCTCGACGGTGACGATTCATTGCGACGCCGTCCGGTCGCTCGTATCATCGAACCGCTCCGGGCCATGGGCGCGACGGTCCAGGCACGAGCCGACGATTCCCTTCCGCCGCTGACCGTCATCGGTCGTCACCCGCTCACGGCCGTCGATCGCTGGACCCCCGTCCCGAGCGCGCAGGTCAAGTCGGCGATCCTGCTGGCCGGCCTCCGGGCGGAGGGCTCGACGACGGTCCGCGAGACGGTCGCCACCCGCGACCACACCGAGCGGATGCTGCGGGCCCGGGGGATCGCGGTCCGGACGGAGGCGGTGGCCGCAGGCGACGCGGGCGGGTCGGGCGGGGCGGTGGCGATCACGGTGGAAGGAGGGCGAGCGGTGACGGCGATCGACGAACGCGTTCCGGGCGACGTCTCCGCCGCGGCCTTCTGGCTGGTGGCCGGGTCGATCCATCCGGACGCCGATCTCACGGTCCGCGGCGTCGGCGTCAACCCGACTCGGCGGGCGATCGTCGACATCCTCCGGACCATGGGCGCGGACGTCCGCGAGACGACCGTCGCCGGCTCCGCGACCGACGACGGCGTCGGCGAGCCGATTGCCGACCTCCGCGTCCGTTCGGCGGGGCTGCGAGCCATCGACCTCGGCCCGGCGGACGTGGCGGCTGCGATCGACGAGATCCCGATCCTCTGCCTGGCCGCGGCCTGCGCGACGGGGACGACGACGATCCGGGGCGCCGGCGAGCTCCGGCACAAGGAATCCGATCGGATCGCCGGCACGATCGACGGGCTCCGTGCGCTCGGTGTCGACGCCGAGGCGAACGGCGACGACCTCCGGATCCGCGGCCGCGGGGGCCTCCGCGGCGCCGTGGTCGACAGCCTCGAAGACCATCGCCTGGCGATGACGTTCGCGATCGCGGGCCTCGTGGCCGAGGATCGGGTCACCGTCGGCCGGCCCGCCAGCGCCGCGATCTCCTACCCCGGTTTCTTCGACGACCTCGGAAGGGTGGCGTCATGACGAAGCGCGTCGTTCTCATCGGCCATCCGGTCGCCCACTCGCTGTCGGGCGCGATGCAGCAGGCCGCGTTCGACGACCAGGGCATCGACGCCGCGTACGAGCTCTGGGACCGGGCCCCGATCGCCCTGCCCGAGTCGATCGAGGAGATCCGCGGCGACGACTTCCTCGGCGCGAACGTCACGATCCCCCACAAGGAGCGGGTCGTGCCGCTCGTCGACAAGCTGACGGAGGAGGCCCAGGCGACCGGCGCGGTCAACACGATCACGCGCGAGGGCCGCCGGCTCGTGGGCCACAACACGGACGTCCCCGGCTTCAAGGTCGCCCTCGACAAGCTCGTCGGCCGCCAGAAGATGCCCCGGTTCGCGATCGTCCTCGGCGCCGGTGGCGGGTCCCGCGCGGTGGTCTATGGCCTGATCCGCGAGGGCTTCCAGCGGGTCATCGTGTTCAACCGCCATCTCCATCGGGCGGAAGGGCTCGTCAAGCACTTCGGCCGGACGGCCTCGCACATGGAGCTCCGGGCGATGCCCTGGCACGAGTCGATCATCGAGGCCGAGCTCGCGAAATCGAAGCTCCTGGTGAACGCGACGTCGATCGGCCTGACCGCCGACGTGTCGCCGGTCCCGGCCGAGATCCTCCCGCCCGAGCTGCTGGTCCTGGACCTGATCTACAACCGCACGCGGCTGCTCCGCGATGCCGATGCGGCCGGCGCCACGACCGCCGACGGCGAGCTGATGCTCCTCCACCAGGGTGCGGCGGCGTTCACGCTCTGGACGGGCAAGCCCGCGCCGGTCGACCTGATGCAGAAGGCGCTCTCGACCGCGCGGGCGGGCGGCGTGCGTTCGGCGGAAGGCGAGCCGACGGGCGAGCCGCAGCCGACGGCCGCGGGCGCCGGCTCCGGCGCCGGCGGCACGGGCGCGGACTGATCCGGCCGGAATCTACCGACTGACGACGCCGAACGGATGGGTCGCCTGCGCTGGCTGACGGCCGGTGAGTCGCACGGTCGCTCGCTCGGGGTGATCGTCGAGGGCGTGCCCGCGGGGCTCGCCCTGTCGTCGGCGGAGCTCTCGGTCGATCTCGCCCGACGGCAGCGCGGCTACGGCCGCGGCGCCCGCCAGGCGATCGAGCACGACACGGCGGACGTCGTCTCGGGCGTCCGCCACGGGCTGACCCTCGGCTCGCCGATCCTCCTCCTCGTGGCCAACCGCGACTGGGAGAACTGGGGCTCGGTCATGCAGGTCGAGGAGCTGTCGGAGGAGCAGGCCGCCGAGCTGGCGGCGGCGGCGGTCGACGGCAACAAGCGGGCGACGCCCGTCACGCGGGTCCGGCCCGGCCACGCCGACCTGGCCGGCGCGCTGAAGTACGGGTTCAACGACGTCCGGAACGTGCTCGAGCGGGCGTCCGCGCGGGAGACGGCCGCCCGGGTCGCCGCGGGCGGGATCGCGCGCGCACTCCTCCGCGAGCTCGGCATCGAGGTCTGGTCGTTCACCGCCGAGGTCGGTGGCGTGGCGGTGGACCCGGCCCGGGCGACG
>DATBGP010000017.1:0-2150 GCA_036557925.1 Candidatus Limnocylindrales bacterium
AGCTCCTCGTCGCGGATCGCGGTGTAGAGCCCGCCCGTCACGGACCGGCCGTCGTCGAGCTGCGTCCCCGCGACCCGCCACTGCCAGAGCTGGGAGCGGCTGATCTCGGCCGTCGCGGCGTCTTCCATCAGGTTGTTGATCGCCGCCGCGCCGTTCCCGCCGAGCCACGCGGCCAGGTACTGGAGCGCAACGGAGACGTTGAGCCGGACGCCCGCCTCCGAGACGCGGCCGCCCTCCACGCGGAAGTCCAGGATCCGGCGCGGGTCCACGTCCACCGCCTCGCCACGGCGGCGTTCGAGCTGGTTCGGCCGGTCGCCGAGCACGCCGTCGAAGATCGACGTCGCGAGCGGCACGAGATCCGGATGGGCGACCCACGTCCCGTCGAAGCCGTCGCCCGATTCGCGCTCCTTGTCGTCGCGGACCCGGTCCATCGCCGCGGCGTTCACCTCGGCGTCGCGACGGGACGGGATGAACGCCGCCATGCCGCCGATCGCGTGCGCAGCGCGCCGGTGGCACGTCCGGACGAGGGTCTCCGTGTAGGCCCGCATGAACGGCGTCGTCATCGTCAGCTGGGCTCGCTCCGGCAGCACCCGGTCGGGCCGCGTCCGGAACGTCTTGATGCAGCTGAACAGGTAGTCCCAGCGGCCCGCGTTCAGGCCGGTCGCATGCGGGCCGAGGGCGTGGAGGATCTCGTCCATCTGGAACGCGGCGTGGATCGTCTCGATGAGGACGGTCGCGCGCGAGGCGCCCGCCGGCAGCCCGAGGCGAGCCTCGGCCCAGTCCAGGACGTCGGCCCAGAGGCGGGCCTCCGTCGCGGCCTGGAGCTTCGGCAGGTAGAAGAACGGGCCGCTGTCGCGGCGCACCCACTCCGTCCCGTTGTGGAAGAGGGCGAGACCCGCGTCGAACAGCGAGGCGCTCATCGGCCGGCCGCCGACGAGGACATGGCGCTCCTCGAGGTGCCAGCCGCGCGGCCGGACGACGAGCGTCGCGATCGCGTCGTTCAGGCGGTACTCGCGGCCGTCGGGGCTGTCGAACCGGAGCTCGCGCCGGACGGCGTCGCGGATCGCGGCCTGGCCGCCGACCACGTTCGCCCAGGTCGGGCTCAGGGCATCCTCGAGGTCCGCCATGAACACCCGGGCGCCCGAGTTCAGGGCGTTGATCATCATCTTCGGCTCGGCCGGGCCGGTGATCTCGACCCGCCGATCGGCGAGCGCGGCCGGAGCGGCCGGCACGGTCCAGTCGGATGCGCGGATGTCGGCCGTCGCCGGGTCGACGTCGAGGTCGGCGCCGGCGTCGATCGCCGCCTGGCGGTCGCGGCGGGCCTGGAGCAGCGCCTCGCGTCGGGCACCGAAGGTCGACTGGAGGTCGGCGAGGAACGTCCGGGCCTCGGCGGTCAGGATCTCGTCGGTGCCCGGCACCGGCCGATCGGCCGCGATCTCGATCATGGCTGCTCCTGGTCCGGCTCGTCCCGGCCGAGGATCCGATCCCAGGTCTCGGCGTCCTCCGGGTAGAACCATCGCTCGAGCTGGCGGCCGTCCCGGAAGTGGAAGACGCTCACGACCTGCGTCCCGGCGTACAGCCCGAGGCGCCTCGCGCCCATCACGCTCAGGGCGCAGACGTGCTCGTCGTTGCCGAAGACGTCGTGCTCGCGCAGCCAGAACCCGGTGCCGGCGAGGTCCGACAGCCAGGCCAGCAGGGCGGCGCGTCCGTGGATGTCGCCGGCGCGGGGGTTGTCGCCTGGCACGTGCCACACCACGTCGGGGTCGACGAGCTGCTCGATCGTGGCCAGGTCGCCCGCGCGGAACGCCTCGGCGGCGCGCCGGTACGCGGTGGCGTTCGGGTGCTCCGGCATCGATGCCATCCTAGTCGTCCGGGCCGAGGTGGTAGCCGATGCGGCGCGGGATCCGGGAGAGCTCCCTCAGGACGCGCGCCGGCCGTTCGCCGGCTTCCTCGGCCATCTCGCGACGGGCCATCGCCTCGCGGAACACCCGGGCGCCGGCGCCCCGGAGCGGCTCAGGTGGGAAGGCACGGGGCGTCGCCCGCGGCCCGACGACGGGCAGGCTCGTCGCGTCGTCGTCCGCGCCGGGTCCCGCGACCAGCGCCGCGAGGATCCGGCCGCCGAGGATCGCGGCTGCCACGCCGTTCCCGGA
>DATBGP010000018.1:0-2400 GCA_036557925.1 Candidatus Limnocylindrales bacterium
TCGCTCCACCGCGGTCGCGTGATGTCGATCTCGCCCACGCAGCGCATCCCGTAGGAGTCGAGCCAGCCGAGGATCGCGGCGCGCGCCTCTTCCCCACCCTCGACCGCCGGCAGCTCGTCCAGGAAGCCCTCGCCCTCGGCCTGCTCCAGGAACGCCACGACGCCCGGATGCCGGCGGATCACGTCGGCCACGTCCAGGAGCGCCAGGCCCATCTCCGAGGTGACGTTGCCGGGGACGGATTGCGTGAGCACGTCGGCCGCGTTCTTCTCGCCGAGCCAGGCCTCCAGCCGGTCGTTCAGCCACCAGGCCGCCTCCATCCCGGCCATGATCGCCTGATGGCTCTGCGGGTCGAACAGGATCCGCTTCAGCTCCTGGATGTCCGCCTGGACGAAGTCGAGGAGGGCCGTGCCGGACTTCGTCCGGATGTCGCGCTCGAGGGCGGCGACGGAGGCCCGGTTGCGCTCGATCAGCCCGGCGACGACGGCCGGGTCGGTCTCGATCGGGGCCGGCGCGTCTCGCGCCGGTGCGTCGCCCGGAGGCTCGTCCGGGAGCTCCGGGACGAAATCGCCGCGGTCGACGACCGTCTGCAGCGCGTCGCCGATCAGCGGGTCCGATCGCCCGATCAGGTCGAGCAGCGCCGTGCGGCTCGCCGGCGAGCCCAGTTGCCGCGTGACGTCGACGAACAGCCTCCCGCCGGCGACGTGCATCGGCCGGAAGGCCGTCGCCTGCCAGAACGAGAGCCCGAGCGGCTTCATCGGGTCGGTCATCATCTGCTGGTGCCCGACCGAGACGTAGACGTGGTTCTCCCCGTCGCCGGCCACGGGGATGGGGAACAGCGTCGTGATCGGGCGGGTCTGGACGAAGTGAAACCCGTCCTCGTCCCGGCACCACTCGACGTCCTGGGGAAGACCGAAGTGCGCCTCGATGCGCCGCCCGAGCCCGGCGAGCTGCACGACCTGCGCGTCCGTCAGCGCCGGCTGCCCGGCAGCGACCGACCTGGTCACGACCTCTCCGTCCCGCACCGCGTACGCGTCGGCGTTCACGAGGCCGGCGACCAGGTCGTCGCCGAGGCCCGCGGCGGCCTCGACGGAGACGACTTTCCGGTTGCCCGTGACCGGGTCGGCGGTGAACAGGACGCCGGCCGCGTGCGGGGCGACCATCCGCTGGACGACCACGGCCATCCGAACGGTGCGGTGGTCGATCCCGTTCCGGAGGCGGTACGTCACCGCCCGCTCGCCGAACAGCGACGCCCAGCAGCGGCCGACGCGCTCGAGGGTCGCCTCCGCGCCGGCGACGTTCAGGTACGTGTCGTGCTGGCCGGCGAAGGACGCGGCCGGCAGGTCCTCCGCGGTCGCGCTCGACCGGACGGCGCAGGCTACCTCCCCGCCGAGCCGGGCGAGCGCAGCGGTGATCGCCGCCGCCACGTCCTCGGGGACGGCGACTGCCTCGACCACCCCGCGGATCTCCGCGCTGACGGCGCCGATCGCCTCGCGGTCGTCCGGGTCGAGGCGAGACAGGCGGTCGAGCCGGTCGTCGATCGACGGCGCCTCCGCCACGATCCGCCGAAAGGCTTCCGTCGTGACGCAGAACCCCGGCGGCACCCGGATGCCCTCGATCCGCGCGAGCTCCCCGAGGTTGGCGCCCTTGCCGCCGACGACCACGGCCTGCGTCCGGTCGACGTCCTCGAGGGCCAGGACATATGGATCTCCGGTCAGCCGAGGCACGCAGTCACCGCCGCGGCCAGGTTCTTCGCCCGCGGCTCGGCAGTGTTCCACGACCACAGGTTCGGGATGTAGGCGAAGCCGACCCCCGCTGCGGGGTCGGCGAACCCGATCGATCCTCCCGAGCCGGGGTGGCCGAACGACCCGGGCCCGGCCATCGGCATCGGCGGGCAGGCCCGCCAGAAGCCGAGCGACATGTAGAACGTGCGCTCGGCCGGGAGATCCAGCCCCGGGGGCAGCCCGTGCATCCGCGTCCTGTCGGTTTGGACGACCGTCATCCGCTCGACCGTCTCCGGCTCCAGCAACCGCACGCCGTCGACCTCGCCGACCGTGGCGGCATACATCCGCGCCACCGATCGAGCGTCCGCGACCATGTTCGCGGACGGGAACTCCGCGGCGAGAAAGGCGTAGTCGTTGACGAAGTCGGCGGTGGGGTCGAGCGCGCCTCCGAGCTCGCCGGCGCGGGCGGCTGCCGAGCCCGGGGCGTAGAGCGCCTGCATCCAGGAGACGACCGTCTCCGCGTCGAGGCCGGTGGCTTCGATCAGCCCGGCGGTCAGCTCCTCGAGGCTGAACGGGGCGTACCCGATCCGGGCCACTCGCTTCGCCTGCTCCTGCGGCAGCCCGTGCATGCGCGTCTTGTCGGTCTGGACGACCGTCATCCGCTCGACCGTCTCCGGCT
>DATBGP010000019.1:0-1717 GCA_036557925.1 Candidatus Limnocylindrales bacterium
GGAGGCGCGCGTCGCGGCCGGCCGGCGACAGGTCCGGCCATTCGCCGTCGTGCTCGTGGTTGCCGATCGTGGTCGCGAAGAGCGGATCGAGGGCGAACGAAGCGTCGAGGAAGTCGTCGACGAGCGCGGTGAACTCGCTCAAGGTGCCTCCGGGTGTGGGTGGACCGAGTCTAGCCCGCGAGCCGCCGGAGCCGGGAACGGACCCTCGGACCGCCCAGGCCCGCGCGGTAGGATCGCCGCGATGACCGTCACGTCCCGTCGCGTCGAGCCCGTCACCCTGCAGGGCGGGATCGTCCGCCTGGAGCCGCTGTCCCTGGGGCATGTCCCGGGCCTGGCGGCGGTCGGCCTGGACCCGGCCATCTGGCGCTGGACGATCGCGAGGCCCGAGACCGAGGCGGACCTGCGCGCCTGGGCGGAGACCGCGATCGCGGCCCGCGAGGCCGGGACCGAGCTGCCGTTCGCGACGATCGAGCAGGCGACGGGCCGGCCGATCGGCAGCAGCCGCTACATGAACATCGTCCTGGAGCACCGCCGGCTCGAGATCGGCTGGACGTGGCTCGCTCCGCCCTGGCAGCGAAGCGGCGCGAACCGCGAGGCCAAGCTGCTGATGCTCGCCCACGCGTTCGACTTCCTGGGCTGCCGCCGGGTCGAGTTCAAGACCGACTCGAACAACGAGCCGTCGCGGAACGCGCTGCTGGGGATCGGGGCGACCTTCGAGGGCATCTTCCGGAAGCACATGGTGATGCCGGGCGACGGTGTCCGGCACTCGGCCTGGTACAGCGTCACCGACGACGATTGGCCGGCCGTGCGTGCCAACCTCGAGGAAACGCTTCGTCGCCGATGATCGATCTGCGATGATCTCCCGGGCCGGGCAGCCGGCACGAAACGGAGGGCAGCGGTGAGAGGGTTCATCGTCGGCACGCTCGCGACCGCCGTCGCGTTCGCGGCCATGACGTGGCTGCTGAAGCCGAACATCGCCTATGCGGGCGAGCCGATCGGCCTGATCGGCATCGCGCTCGTGGCGGGCGTCGTCAACGGGCTGATCAAGCCGGTCGTGAAGCTCCTGTCCCTGCCGATCCGGCTGATGACGCTCGGGCTGTTCGGGCTCGTGATCAACGCGGCGATGCTGCTGCTGATCGCCTTCCTCTCCGACAAGATCGACGGCGTGAACTTCACGATCGGCGGGTTCCCGCCGGACCTGTCGCTGCAGGCCTTCGCGTGGGCCCTGATCGGCTCGATCGTCCTGAGCGTGATCAACACGGCCATCGGGCTCGTCATCCCGGATTGACCGCCGATCGGCTGCCCGCGATCGCGGAGGCGCTCCGGGAGGCGGCCCGTCGCCACGGGACGCCGGTCCAGGTCACCGATTCAGCGACGGTCGAGGCGGCGGTCGCGGAGCTGGCGGCAGCCTTCCCGGACCCCTGGATCCGGCAGTACTCGGTCAAGGCCAACGACGTCGCGGCGGTCGTCGAGCTCGTCACGGGCAGGACGGCGGGAGCCGGCGCCTCGGGCGGGCTCGGCGCCAACGTCGTCTCGCGCGGCGAGTGGGCGATCGCCCGGAAGGCCGGCGTCCGGAACCACCGGATCACGGTCGAGGGCGTTGGCAAGACCGACGCCGACCTGACGGCCGCGGTGCGCGCCTGCGCGGACGGGCTGCCGCCGCTCTGGCTCGCGATCGAGTCGGCCGACGAGGCGGAAGCGCTGATCGCCATCGCGT
>DATBGP010000020.1:0-4790 GCA_036557925.1 Candidatus Limnocylindrales bacterium
TCCAGGTGGCGGCCGCGACGCGCGACCGTGGCTTCGAACAGGAAGTGATAGACCTCCGTGTGGCGTTTCGCGTCCATCACGTCGTCACCCCAGATGTAGGCGCCGTGGTCGCGGACGATCACCGCATAGGCGCCGCCGAACCGCGGGTCCGCGAAGACGTCCTCCAGCTGGCCGACCAGCTCCGACTCGCGCGGCGTGTTCCGGATCACCGGCACGAGGTGGACGTCGGCGTTCGTCACGCCCGGGATGCCCTTGAGCATCTCCAGGTCCCGGACGACGAGGTGGTCCAGCCCTGCGTCCGCGGCGAGGTCGCCGGCGAGCACGGCGGACAGCCCGTGCGAGTGGACGACGCTCCAGGCGCCGCGCGACCGATGGGTCAGGCAGAAGATCGAGTTGCACTCGCTCGGGCGGAGGCCGGTCCGGTCGGGCTCGCGGGTCACGTGACCGTCCGACGGATCGACGGTGAAGAGCTCGTCCGGGCGGACCAGCTCCTTGTGGACGCCGGTGGGGGCGAGCAGCAGGCCGCCGCCGTCGGCCGGGCCGCAGATCCCGCCGCCCGTGCCGGAGACCCAGCCACGGGCGTGGAAGTCGCGCAGCAGGCCGACGAGGAGCTCGCGGGTCGCCTGCTCGTCGCTCATCGCGCCCGAGCATACACACGCTCGGCGGCGCGGGCGGTCGGGCGGGCTCGTGCGTCGGTCAGGGACGCCAGGGGGTCGGGTCGATCGGGCTGTAGTCGTAGGTGAAGAAGCACTCGAGGCGGGAGCCCGGGATCTCCGGCGGCTTCGACCACGACGGCTGGATCGTGCCCATCGGATCGGCGGCGTCGAACGTGATCGTCACGTCGGTCTGGCGTGCCCAGTTCGGGTCGCAGATCCGGAGCACGACGGTCGTCCCCTCGAGGTCGTAGCCGTAGGCGAGGACCTGGTGGTTGTGGGAGAGGGCGGTCGGGTCGGCGCTCACCACCCGGACCAGGCCGATCATCGCGAGCTGGCCGCCATCGATCTTGCGCCGGATCGCGGGCCATTCCTCGTGGACCATGACGTAGGTCCGGCTGTGGCGATCGATGCCGAACCGGCCGAGCAGGGCCGCCATCTGCGACTCGCGGGCCGGTCGGGCGACGCTCATCAGGGTGAAGAAGCGGAGTGGCAGCCGGCCGCCCTCGAAGCTCGCGATCTGGCGGTCGACGATGTACTTGTAGCGGTCCGAGCCGAGCGCGGGCTGGGGATCGTCGCCGGGCGGCAGGCCCCTCGCGTGCAGGTCCGCGACCGTGTACGACATCCCGCCGCAGAGGCCGTTCGCCGCGTCGCCGATGTCGAGGGTCGCGACGTTGCCGAGGCGGAACTGGCCGATCGGCTGATGCGGCCAGTGGTTCGGATAGATCAGCCCGCTGGTGGCCGGATCGAAGTTCGGGACGCGAACGCTGGGCACGGCGACGGCTCCTCTGGCAGTGGTCGCGGGCACGGTAGGTCCGGCGCGTCACCGGGTCGTCGCGGTCCCGCGGTCGGCCGGGGCAGGCTCACGGAGTGACCGCTGCGCCGCACCGGGGCCGGTCCGGCGATCAGTGCGCCGGCGTCAGCGCCACGCAGCACCAGCCGTCGACCGGGTCCACCCGGGCAGCGACCGCGTCGCCGAAGTCCTCCGCGACTGCACCGAGCATCGCGAGGTTCAGGGAGCACGTCAGGTCGCGGTGCTCCGTCGCCAGGCGGTCGAACGGGCAGTTCCGAAGCCGGATCGTGCCGTCCACGCCCTTCACCGGCTCGTAGCCGCGCTCGATGAGCGTGGCGACCAGCCCGTCCATCGTCCGCGGCGCGTCCGTGGTCCCGGCGATCTCGTGGCCGCGTCGCCCAGCGGCGTCCAGGGCGCCCGTCGTGGCCTCGGTGGAGCCTTCGACGCCCTCGGCGAGGATCTCCGCCACCTCCTCGTAGCGACGCGGTGGCAGCGAGACGGCGGTCTCGCGTCCGCGTGCGCGGCGGTAGAACTTCGCCGGGCGGCCGGCCCCCGGGCCCGTCCGGCCACTCCGCCGATGGAACTCGACGTCGAGCAGGCCCGCGGCCGCGAGGCGATCCAGGTGGAACGCGGCCAGCGGCCGGCCGATCCCGACGCCGAGCGCGGCCGCGTCACGGTCCACCGGTGCGGACTGATCGGCGACGTAGGCGTAGAGGGCCCGCCGAACCGGGTCGGCGAGGGGTGCGAGGCGGTCCAGGGCGTCATCCGGCATGCGTCGAACTCTATCGCATGCGGCTGCTGGTCAAAGAGCACCCACTCGGTCCACTTCCCTGAGCGAGTGCCATCTCCATCCGCAGAACATGAAGGGCACGGTGACGGTCGGGGCGCAGCGCTCCGGCGGGTCGGCTCACCGCGCGATCCCGCGTCGTCCCATACGATCCGGTGGTGCCCAGCCCACCGGATCGATCCCTGTTCGCGCTCCGCGAGTTCCGCGCGCTCCTCGGGGCGCGGGCGACGAACGCGCTCGCGATCAGCGCGCTGGCCACGGTCGTCGCCTTCCAGACGTACGAGCTCACCCGCGATCCGCTCGCCCTCGGCTGGCTGGGCCTCGTCGAGGCGATCCCCGCCCTGTCCCTCGTCCTCTTCGGCGGCCAGGTCGCCGACCGCCGCGAACGGCGGACGATCGTCGTCCTTACGAGCCTGGGCGTGACGCTGTGCGCGCTGCTCCTCGCCGGCCTCGCCATCGCCGGTGCGACCCTCGCGGGCATCCTCGCCGTGATCTTCGCGACCGGGATCGCGTCCGGGTTCGAGCGGCCCGCCCTGACGGCCCTCGAGGCCCAGGTGATCCCGCGCGAGGACGCGACACGGGGCGTGTCGACCCTGAGCAGCGTCAGCCAGGGCGGGGCGATCCTGGGCCCGGCCCTCGGCGGCCTGGCCATCGCCGTCATCGGGATCCCGGCGACGTACGGGGTGATCGCGGTGCTCCTCGCGATCTCGACCGCCTGCCTGGTGACGATCGGCCGGAAGCCGATCCCGGCGCCGGTCGCGGGCGAACCGTTCGTCCAGGGACTGCTCGAGGGCATCCGCTACGTTCGCCGGACGCCGACCCTGTTGGGCTCGATGGCCCTCGACCTCTTCGCGGTCTTCTTCGGCGGCGCGATCGTCCTCCTCCCGGTCTACGCGACGGACATCCTCCACGTCGGCGCGATCGGGCTCGGGGTGCTGCGAACGGCGCCGTCGATCGGCGCGCTGCTGGTGATGCTCGTCGCGACGCGCCGGCCGCCGAGCCGCCACGCGGGCCGGACGCTGCTCGTCTGCGTCGCGGGCTTCGGCGTGAGCATGATCGTGTTCGGCGTCTCGACGGTCTTCTGGGTGTCGCTCGTCGCCCTCTTCGCATCGGGCGTGACCGACGGGATCAGCATGGTCATCCGGGCAACGATCCTGCGAGTCCTCTCGCCGGAGCGGATCCGCGGCCGGGTGGCCTCGGTGAACTGGGTGTTCATCGGCGCCTCGAACGAGCTCGGCGCGTTCGAGAGCGGGTTCGCGGCCCGGATCTTCGGGACGGCGCCGAGCGTCGTGGCGGGCGGGTTCCTGACGCTCGCCATCGTGGGCGCGACGGCGTGGCTCGTGCCCGCCCTGCGCACGCTGAACCTGGAGACGGCGGAGCCGGACGACGAGGGCCAGACGCCGCTCGGGGCCCTGGAGCCGCTGCCGGGGACCGTCGACGTCATGACCGTGGCACCACCGACCGGATCAGCGGGCGGAGGCCTGACCCTCCGCGGCTGAACCCGCGACGTCCCGGACGAAGCTCCCGACGGACGCGAAGAACCGGTCCGGATCGTCGAGCCACGGGAAGTGCCCGACACCTTCGAGCACCTCGAGCCGGCCGATCCCGGGCGGCAGCCCGTCGACGATCTCCCGGGACGCGGCCGGCGGCATCACGCCGTCGCGGTCGCCGACGAGGACGAGCGTCCGGACCGCGATCCGCGGCAGCTGGTCGAGCAGGTCCAGGTGCCGCATCCGCTCCATCCCGACCGTCGCGACCGCCGGGTTCCGGATCCGTCGCGCCAAGGCCTCCGCGTCCGGGACGTGTGGGCCGAACGCCGCGAAGACCCGGGCCCAGGCGTCGTCCGCGACCGGCTCGCCGCCGTAGTCGCGCCTTGCCAGCTCGGCGACCTGGTCTCCGGCCGCGGCACGGACCGCCTCGACCAGTCGATCCAGGTCGAATCGGGCGGCCGTCCCCACGAGGACCAACCCGCCGGCGAAGTCCGGCCGACGGGCCCCGGCGAGGATCGCCACGAAGCCGCCCATCGAATGCCCCAGCAGGATCGGCCGCTCGATGCCGATCGCCCGGCAGAACGCGGGCAGGTCGTCCGCGCACGTCTCGAACGACCATTCCGACGGATCGCCGCGACCGGATCGGCCGTGGTCGCGCAGGTCGAGATGGACGACCTGGGCGATCGGAGTCAGCGCCGTGAAGTGGGGCTTGAAGTACGAGTGGTCGTAGCTGCCCGGGCCGCCGTGGAGGAGGAGGATCGTCGGCCGTCGCCGCATCCCGGCGCCGTCGGGGACGAGGCCCGGACCCTCGACGTCGAACCAGAGGCTCGTGCCGTTGACGTCGACCTGCATGGGCGGGCGGGCTCGGGCGGCCGTCAGGCGCGGCCGTCGAGCGGAATCCGGGCGCCGTTGATCGCGGCCGCCTCGTCCGACGCGAGGAACCGGAACGTGGCGACGATCTCCTCCGGTGTCGTCCACGCGGCGTTCTTCGGGCTCGGCTCGCGGTCGCGGAGATGCTCGGCGTCGATCGCCCGCGCGGCGACGAGGTTCACCGTCACGCCGGATCC
>DATBGP010000021.1:0-3988 GCA_036557925.1 Candidatus Limnocylindrales bacterium
ACGGGCGCTGCGCGCATCCCCGGATTCGCGGGACCGGGGCCGGCGGATCAGGCCCGCGTCACGCCCGGGCGATCGAGACCTCGACCTCGTCGCCGATTTCGGCCTTCGCCGACTCGAGCGCTGCCTTGCTGACGCCCACGCAGTAGCCGCCACCCGCGACGAGCATCCCGCTGCCGCTGAACGGCGCGCCGCCGAGCGTACCGGTGAGGCGGTACTGCTTCCGACCGCCCAGCCGCTCGACCAGTTGATCCGGGACGTCGACGACGGCCAGGCCGCCACCCTTCGCCGGATCCCAGTACCGGACCTTGCCTCGGAACGTGACCGTCCCGCCGTCGCTCATCGGCCGTCTCCTTGCGATCGGCCGCTAGGATCGCACCATGCCCACCCGCAAGGAAGTGCTGGAGATCGGCGACCGCGAAGTCTCGATCTCGAACCCCGACAAGGTGTACTTCCCCGAGACCGGCTACACGAAGATGGACCTCGTCTCGTACTACCTCTCGGTGGCGGACGGGGCACTGCGCGCGGCCGGCGGCCGGCCGATGGCCCTCAAGCGGTTCGTGGACGGAGCCGCCGGCGAGCCGTTCTTCCAGAAGCGGGCGCCGGACAACACGCCCGACTGGATCCGGACCGCCGAGCTGACCTTCCCTTCCGGCCGCACCGCCGACGAGATCGTCCTCGACGAGCCGGCCGGCCTGGCCTGGGTCGCCAACCTCGGCTGCATCGACCTGAACCCGCACCCGGTCCGGGCGGAAGATCTCGACCACCCCGACGAGCTGCGGGTCGATCTCGACCCGATCCCGGGCGTGCCGTGGTCGCAGGTCCGCGACGTCGCGATGGTCGTCCGGGAGTCGCTCGAGGCGGTGGGGCTCGTCGGCTGGCCGAAGACGTCCGGCTCACGCGGGATCCACGTCAACGTCCGGATCGAGCCCAGGTGGACCTACACCCAGGTGCGACGGGCGGCCCTGGCCCTGGCCCGCGACGTTGAGCGGCGGGCGCCCTCGATCGCCACCTCGAAGTGGTGGAAGGAGGAGCGCCACGGCGTCTTCCTCGACTACAACCAGAACGCCAAGGATCGGACCGTGGCGTCGGCGTATTCGGTCCGGCCGCTGCCGGATGCTCGCGTCTCGATGCCGCTCCGCTGGGACGAGGTGCCGGACGTCGTTGCCGAGGACTTCACGCTGGCGACCGTCCCGGCGATCGTCGGCAAGCGGGGCGACGCGGCCGAGGGCATCGACGCCGCGGTCGGTTCGCTGGACGCGCTGCTGGAGCTGAGCGCCCGTGACGAGGCCGCCGGCGAGGGCGACGCGCCGTGGCCGCCGAACTATGCGAAGCAGGCCGGCGAACCGCCGCGTGTCCAGCCGTCCAGGGCGCGCCGGCCGAAGACCGAGTACGAGGAGGGCCGGGGCGTCGAGGGCGGGCCGCCACCGGAGGTCCAGGCGGAGCGGGCCGCGGCCGTCGCGGCCGGCGATCCGAACGCCGGGCTGCCGACGGAGTTCCCCGGTCAGCCGCCCCGGGGCACGCCGGGCGGGTCGCGCCCGACGCCGACTGGGCGGCGGAAGACGAGCATCCCGGTCATCGAGATCAGCCGCGCGGCCACGAAGCAGGAAGCACTCGAGGGCCTCGAACGCTGGAAAGCGCGCCATCCCGAGGCGGCCGGGCACCTCGAGCCCGCGGACGTCCTGACCGACGGCATGCGCGGCCGCTCGTCGCTCTGGTATCGCGTCCGGGTGAACCTGATCCACGTCCCCGAGGCCGACCGACCCCCGCAGGAGGCCCTCGACCCCGACTACGACCCGTGGGCCGGCTACGAGTGGCCGGACCGCAGCGGCCAGCTCGACCGCGCGCCCCGGAAGCGCACGGCGGCGAAGACGTCCGCGGAACCGAAACCGTCGTCAGACTGAGCCGATGCGCTCCCTGACCTTGCCCGAGCTGGCCGAGGAGGCGGTCGCGCCGCTGCCCCTTCTCGAGTGGCTCGTGCAGGTCGGCCAGCTGCGGCCTCTGCCGGACGGCCGGTTCGACGCCCGCGACGCGGCGATCGTCAGCACCGCCCAGGCCCTCCTCGAATCCGGCATCGCCCAGGACGATCTCGCCTGGGCGTTCCAGGGCGCCGGCGCAGGACTCGCGGCGGTCGGCCGGATGTTCGCCGTGCCGCCGCCGCGCTCCAGCCGCACGTACGCCAAGGTCGTCGAGTCCCTTGGGTCGACCGGCGATCGCCTGCACGCGATCTACGCAGCGCTGGGCCTGTCGGAGCCCGCCCCGGACGCGCGCCTCCGCGAGGACGAAGAGGCAGCCGTCGTCGGCTTCGCCGGGATCTGGGCGGACGTCGATCCGAGCGGCGAGGCGGACGTGCGGGTCGCCCGGATCGCCGGCGAGGCGCTCCGTCGCCTCAGCGAGGCCTGGCTCGACGTGTGGGACGAGGTGGCGCAGCCCGAGCTTCGGAGCCAGGGCAGCGCGATGCGGCCCGGCCATACGATGCCCGCCGACCTCACGGACCCCGGCCAGAACGCCGCCCTGATGAGCGCCGGGGTCGCACGGGCCCTCGTGATGTGGCTCCACGAGCGATCGTTGGAGCGGACCCTGAACGCCCGGATCATCAACGCCTTCGAGAACGCGCTGATCCGGGCCGGGCGCCTCGAGGCGCGACCCGCGCGGCCGCCGGCGATCGCCTTCGTCGACCTGTCCGGCTACACGTCGATGACCGTCGAGCACGGCGACGAGGCGGCGGCCACGGTCGCCGACCAGCTCCGGGCGCTGGCGGAGACGTCGGTTCGACCGGAGGGCGGCCGGCTCGTGAAGCTCCTCGGCGACGGCGTCCTGATGCAGTTCCCCGACGCGCCCTCCGCGATCCGGGCGACCCTGGACCTCGTCGACCGGATCGCCGCCGCGGGCATGCCCCGCGCCCATGCCGGCATCGCGGCGGGTCGCGTCGTCATCCGCGACGGCGACGTGTTCGGCGCGACCGTGAATCTCGCCTCGCGGATCGCCGACATCGCCGGCCCGAACCAGGTCGTCGTCGAGGAAGGCGTGGTCGTCATGCTGCCGCGGGGCACCGCGACCTTCCACCCGATCGGCCGGGTGGACCTGAAGGGCTTCCCGGATCCCGTCGCGCTCTGGCGAGCGACCCGGCCGCGAACCTCGGCGAAGCGACAGCCGGTCGGCGCGCCCGGGCTCGAGGACGAGGACGAGGGCTAGGAGCCGAAGATCTTCGCGATCTCGTAGGCCGCCGTCTCCTCGAGCTGGTCGTACCGGCAGTCGGACGGCGGCTTGTCCGGGCGCCAGCGCTGGAACGTCGTCGCGTGGCGGAACCGATCGCCCTGGAGGTGGTCGTACGCCACCTCCGCGACCCGCTCGATCCGGAGCGGCTCCCAGGAGAGGTCCTTGCCGCGGTTCCAGCGGCTCGTCGCGCCAAGCAGTCGCTGGCCGGAGGCATCCGCGGCGCCCTGCGCGGCCCATTCGGCCCATTCCTGCCACGGATGACCCTCGGACGCATGGTCGCGGAGCGGCTCCAGCTCCTTCGCGAGCGCCTCGCGGCGGTCCCACGAGAACGACGACGTGATCCCGACGTGGTGGAGCTTGCCGGCGTCGTCGTAGAGGCCCAGGAGCAGCGACCCGATGTGGGTCCCCGGCCCGTTCTTGTGCCAGCGGAAGCCGGCCACGACGCAGTCGGCCGTGCGCTGGTGCTTGATCTTCAGCATTGCCCGCTTGCCCGGCTGGTACGGGGCGTCGAGGCGCTTCGCGACGACGCCGTCGAGGCCGGCACCCTCGAACCGGTCGAACCAGTCGGCCGCCAGCGATCGATCCCTCGTCGCCGGCGTGAGATGGATCGGCGGGGCGACGCCGGCGAACGCAGCTTCCAGGCGGGTCCGTCGCTCGCCCTGCGAGACCTGTCGCAGGTCCTCGTCGCCCAGCGCGAGCAGGTCCCACCCGACGAAGCTCGCCGGTGTCTCCGCCGCCAGCATGTTCACCCGCGAGGCGGCGGGATGGATCC
>DATBGP010000022.1:0-5390 GCA_036557925.1 Candidatus Limnocylindrales bacterium
GCATCCGGGCCCGGCGAGGGTCGCCTCATCGCTGGATGGTGCCGCATCGGCCGGGCCGCGCGGGCGATCCCGTCGTCAGGAGCGGTGGGCGAGCCAGCGGGCAGGCGCAGTCAGCGTCTGGCGGGCCGTTCGCAGCGTTGCGCTGTTGCGCAGGTTGCGGGCGTGCTTCCACTGGCGGCGCCTGTCGATGCAGACGATCTGCGTCTCGACGGCCGGCTCCGCGACACCCACCGACCGGGCCAGGTTCTCGAGCGTCTGCCGCCAGAACCGGTCGTTCATCTTGTTCGCGCCAAGCAGGTAGGCAAGCTCGTCGAAGGGGTCCGACGTGCGCTCCAGCGCCTGGGCCTGGGCCACGGTCACGTCGCCGTCGCGGAATGACGAGAACGTGATCCAGGCCGACAGGGTGTGGCCCTCCGGCGTCATGAACGTGAACGACTCGGCGTCGGCGTAGATGACCATGACCCCGGTGCTGAGCTTGATCGGCGAGCCGGGAACGGGCGGGATGTCCAGCAGCGCGACTTCGCCCGGGTGGATCCCCGCGAGCGGCGCATAGAACCGGGCCCCGCCCGGCCAGTACAGGGGGAAGTGCTCCTTCCAGAGCGCGACGAGCTCTGCGGGCGCCAGCGGCGACCCCTCGAGGCGCACGCGGAAGGTCTTCTGCCACAGCTGGCCGAAGCCCTGGAGCGGGCCGGAGACGCGCTTGCCGCTGACCGAGTCCAGCCGCGCGCCGCTGACGCCGCTGGCCGACAGGCGATCGACGGGCTTCGCCCAGTTCCCGGCGTCCCGGGCGACGGCCCCGGTGGACCCGATGGTCGGGACGATCTCGGCATCGGCGGATCCGGGGGCGGAGGCGGGGGCGTTCGGATCGGTCATCGTCGTCTCCTCAGGCCGCGGCGGCCGCCAGCGCGGCGGCCTCGTCCGGGCAGATCTCGATCGCCTCGTCGAGGCGGGTCAGGGCCAGGATCTGGCGGTAGTGCTCGGAGAGGCCGGTGGCGAGCAGTCGGGCCCCACTGCGCTGGGCCCGCACGAGCAGGGTCACCAGCAGACCGATGCCGCCGCTGTTCATGTACTCCATGCCGGCGAAGTCCAGGACGACCGCGGTCGCCCCGCCGTCGACCGCCCCGGCGTAGGCGCCGGTCAGGTCGGCTTCGCTCGAGGACGTCACGTCGCCGGCGATGCGGAGGATCGCGGTGGCGCCGACGCGGTCCATCGAGATCGCGGTCACGGTCATGCGGCGTCTCCTTCCACGATGTCCATGAAGTCGGACAGACGAGTGATCCGGAAGATCTCCCGGTAGTGCGGGCTGAGCCCCACGGCTCGGACCGCCCGGCCGTCGCGACGCGCGTCCGCGAGCAGGCGGACGACGAGCGCGATGCCGGTGCTGTTGATGTAGCCGACGCTCCCGAAGTCGAGCGTGACGGCCGGCGGGGCGATCCCCTGGACCTGCTCGTAGGCCGACGACAGGGTCGCCTCGGCGCGACTGTCGAGGTCGCCCCGCATGCAGATGCTGGTGTGGCCGGCCAGGCTCTCGACCCGGGCGCCGAACGTGCGGTCATCCATCTGGGCGCTCCTCGCGGGCCAGCCGCAGCGTCACGGTCTGGGTCCCCGCGGACTCGTCGGTCGACACGTCCATCGCGTCGACCATGTGCTCGATGAGGAACAGCCCCCAGCCGCGCGGCTTCTGCTCGCCGGCGAGCTTGCGCTCGATGTCCGGGGCCTCGGCAGCGGTCGGGACGGGACCGGACAGGGCCCGGTCCGTGACGCGGACGACGACGTCGTCGGCGGTGATCTCCACCAGGACGTCGAAGGGAACGTCCGGGTCGCTCCGGCTGCCGTATTCGATCGCATTCATCGAGGCCTCGCTGACGGCGGTCTTGAGACGCTCGAGCCGCTCGGGCGCAAGGCCGAGGTCGGCGATCGCGGCCGCGACGCGGTCCATGGCCTCGCGCTCGTTGCCCTGGGCGCCGGGCAGGGTGAAGGCGGTGACGACCGCCGCCTCGTCGGCGTGGCTGCCGGCCACGCCGGCCGCCCGGCGGAGCGTCACGAGGGTGATGTCGTCTTCCTGCTCGTGGTCCGGACCGGTGAAGCCGCGAAGGGTCTCCAGCAGCCGGTCGAGCAGCTCGCTGCCGGCGTCGTCGATGTGCATCGCGTCGCGCAGGCGATCGAAGCCGAACATCTCGCGCGAGCGGTCGTGGGCCTCCACGAGGCCGTCGCTGTACAGCAGGACATTGCTGTCGGCGGCGATGTCGCCCTCGGTCTCCTCGTACCGCATGCCCGGCAGCAGGCCGAGCGGCAGGCCGGTCGCTCGCAGCTCGGACACGACGCTGCCGCTCCGCACCATGGGCAGGTTGTGGCCCGCGTTGGCGACGACGATGTGGCCGGTGGCCGGATCCAGGATCGCGAAGAGGCAGGTGACGAACATCTTGCTGGGCATCTCGGGCACCAGCAGGTCGTTGGCCCGGGCGAGGATCTCGCCGGGCGACGTGCTTCGTGACGCCTCGGCGCGAAGGATGCTGTGCGTCCGGGCCATCACGAGGGCCGCGGGCACGCCCTTGTCGGTCACGTCGCCGACGGCGATCCCGATCCGTCCGTCCGGCATCTCGACGAAGTCGTAGAAGTCGCCGCCGACGGCCCGGGCCGGCCCGTAGTACGCCGCGACCTGCCACTGCGGCAGCTGCGGCAGCTGCCGTGGCAGGAACTGCTGCTGGATGAGCGTCGCGACGCGCAGCTCCTGGGCGAGCCGCTCGCGTTCGGCGGCCTCGTCCGCCTGCTCGCGCACCAGCTGGGCGACGCGGATCGCCGGCGCCGCCTGCGCGGCGAGCGTGGACAGCAGCCGGCGGTCGTCGGTCGAGTACTCCTGCTCGGAGAGTCGAGGCCCGAGATTGAGGGTGCCGATGAGCTCGCCCTGCGAGACGAGCGGGACGATGAGCGCAACGCCCGCCTCGCGCATCGCCCGGGTCGCCGGCGAATCGAGGTCGAGGCGGGCGACGTCCACCGGACCGGGCGTGGACTGGAGATAGGCGAGGAGCGGATCGCTCTCGGGGATGTCGACGACGATGGAGGACGACGGGCCGAGGTCCGGGGCTCGATCGGCGGCGACGGCCGCTGCCGGTCCGGGGACGACGATCGGAACCGCCGACGAGGCGGCCGCGGGGAGGCCGGGCCCGCTCGCAGGCGTGGCGGGGCCGCTCGCAGGCGTGGCGGGGCCGCTCCGCGAGCCGCGGCCGAAGAGCCGGCGGATCGGTCGGGGCAGCGCGATCATCGGGCCGGCTTGCTCATGTCGGGGGTCATCCTCGTCGGGTGTCGTCCGGAGATCGTTACGGCCGGCGGAGCCAGACGGCGAGCGTCGCGGGGGCGAAGGCGTCGCGGACCGTGCCCTGCAGGTCCGTCGCGACGGCCTCCAGGTCGACCTCGTCACGAAGCCGTTCGGTGAACGCGGTCGCGGTGCGCTCGGCGTCGTAGCGGGCGCGATCGAACCGCCGGTCCACGACCGATTGGATCCGCCGCCGGACCGGCTGGAACGATGCGAAGGCGAGCAGCGTCGACGCCGCCACCGCCAGCGTTGCGCCCTGCGTGACGCCCGCCAGCAGGGCCTGCAGGCCGACGACGAGGACGGCGAAGACGCCGACCAGCACGCCGCTGATGATCGCCCAGGAGACCGTGCGGCTGATCACGCGATCGAGGTCGTACAGGCGATACCGCGTGACGGCGATCGCGATCGCCACCGGCAGGGCCGCCATCGCGAGGAGCCCGACCAGGAAAGCGGCATCCGCCAGCGGTCCGCCGGGCAGCACGAAGGACGTCGGGAATGCCAGGGCCGCAACGGCCGCGACCGCCACGAGCCAGCGCACCTGCTGGCGCTCGATCGGCTTCCCGCCCCGGTAGCGGAGCGCGAGCGCCAGCACCGCCCCGCCGAAGGCGAGCGGGGAGGTCCACGAGGCGAACGCCTCGAGGGCGTCGAGAAGCGACGCCAGCTCCGGCGCCCCGAGCGGGTTGGCCACGGAGGTCGGCCCGGCCGGCCCGGGTCGCAGGAGATTGCCGAGGGTCACGCAGGTCATGGCCACGATCGAGAGCGCGACCAGCCAGCGCCAGCGTCGCGACAGCAGGCGTCCGTCCGGGAACACCAGGGGCACCCCGATGAGGACGGCGACCATCGGCAGGATGAAGCCGACCTGATCGAGGAGGGCCGCCGCGACCGCCAGCGGCCAGGGGTTCGCGGGATCGAGGGTCCCGCGCTTCGCGTAGGAGCCGGCCGCCGTCACGATGGCGAGGAACGTCCCGGCCCCGAGCATGAGGGGCCCGATCCCGTTGCCGGGCACGCGCGTGCAGATCACGGCGCCGACCGCACAGAAGCTGAGCACGATCGCTCCGAACATCAGGGAGAACCAGGGCTCGCTGTCGATGTCGATCGCGACGCCGACGACGAACACGAGGGCGGCGAGGAGGGCGACGATCCACGGCCGGCGGCTCCTGCCGCCCGTCGTCGCGGGACCCCGATCGGATCGTCGCCCGCGGCCGGCCTGGAGGAGGTTCACCGGGCGTTCGTCCGGAGCCAGATCGCCTGGGCCGAGGGTCGCAGCGTGCGGTCGACGGTGTGCTGGAGATCGGTGGTCAGGGTGGCAATCGCGACCTCGTCGCGCATCCGGTCGGCGAACATCGCCGCCGTGCGCTCGCGATCGACCCGCGCCCGGTCGAAGCGTCGGTCGACGATCCCCTGGACCCGGCGTCGGAGTGGCTGGAAGAGGGCGGCCGCCGCCAGCGTCGAGACCGCCACCGCGAGGGTGTTGCCCTCGGTGACCGGGGCGAGCACCGCCTGGGAGCCGACGACGACGACGGCGAACACGGCCACGAGGATGGCCGTGAGGACGGCCCAACCGAGGGTGCGGCTGATGATCCGGTCGATGTCGTACAGCCGGTAGCGGAGGATCGCGATCCCGATGGCCACCGGCATCAGCGCGCCGGAGAAGACGCTCGCGAGATCGAGCAGGTCGGAAGGCCCGTAGTCCGTCCCCCACGAGATCGGGAAGAGAACCGCCATCACGGTCATCGAGGCGAGGAGCCACTTCATCTGCGCTCGCTCGACCCCGCGTGAGCGCCGGAACCGGACGACGACGGCCGCGACGGCGAGGAGGAACGCGAGCAGCACGGACAGCCCGCCCAGGGCCTGGCCCAGGTCGGCGACCTCGTAGGGCAGGCCCGGGATCGCAAGGGGGTTGGGCGCCGCGTCCGACCCGGGCCGGGTGGGCCCGATGGTGATCAGGACCGTCGCCGCCGCCACGAGCAGGATCGTGATGACGACCGGCAGGCGGAACCGCGGACCTGGCAGGTGCCCGTCGGGGAAGACCGTCGCGACCGCCGGGAACAGGAGCAGGACCCCGATGAGGACGCCG
>DATBGP010000023.1:0-1609 GCA_036557925.1 Candidatus Limnocylindrales bacterium
TTCCAGGTCGACATCCTGAAGATCGCCCGCGAGTTCATCGGCAGCTCCGATGCCGCGTCGGACGAGTGGGCCTTCGCGAAGGCGATCATCGCCCTCGGAAGGACGCTCGACCTCCGGGTCGTGGCCGAGGGCATCGAGGAGGAGGCCCAGCTCGAGGCGCTTCGCAACCTCGGCTGCGAGCTGGGCCAGGGCTACCTGTTCGGCCGCCCCGCCGATGGGCCGACGATCGCCGCCGGCCTCTGGTCCAGGTCGTCCGCGGCCCGCCTCGACGCCGCCCGTCGCCGTCCGGCGACCCAGCCCGCCCGACAGGGAGCCTGACCCGATGTTCATCCTGTACGCGCTCGTGGCCGGCCTGGTCATCGGACTCGTCACCGGCGGTCGTCTCGGCGGGCTTGCGAAGCTCGAGTTCCGCTGGGGCGGTCTCATCGCCCTCGGCTTCCTCGCCCAGGTCCTGCTGTTCAGCGACGCGGTCGCGTCGCGGGTCGGCGACCTCGGGCCGGTCCTGTACGTCGCCTCGACCCTGCTGGTCGTCGTCGCCGTCATGCGCAACGCCCGGATCCCGGGCGTGCCCCTCGTCCTCGCCGGCGCCCTCTCGAACATGACCGCGATCGTCGCGAACGGCGGGTACATGCCCGCCACGCCGGAAGCCCTCGCGAGCCTCGGCAAGAGTGCCCCGACGATCTACTCGAACAGCGCGGTCGTCCCGGACCCGAACCTGCCGCTCCTGATCGACCGGTTCGCGCTGCCGCACTGGCTGCCATTCGCGAACGTCTTCAGCCTCGGCGACGTCCTCCTCGCGATCGGCGTTGCGGTGCTGATCGTGACCGCGATGCACCGCGGTCGCCCGGGGCGGCAGCCGGCCGAGCCGGCGTCGCTGCCCGAGGCGGCCTAGGGCGCGAAGCCCGCGACCTCCGCGGCGCGAATGCGCAGCTCGGTGCCCGCGGACAACTCCCCCACACGGACGACCGAACCGGGACCTTCTTCCCGTGTTCCCCCGAGGACGAACCGCCCATCGTCGCGACTGAGGAACGCGTGCTCCTCCGTTGGCTCGACCGTCCAGGGCAAACCCGTCGTGAGGCGGGGACGCAAAGCCAGGGATCTTCCTCGGAAGACCGCCCGGTTGCCGGCGACCGACGACCTCGACAGACTCGGAAGGAGTCGAATGTGAAGGGCAACCTGGTGCGCCTCACATGGGCGCTGGCGCTCGTGGCGTCGCTGGCCCTGACGATCGGCGCCGGCCTGCGTTGGTACTGACCATGAAGATGCTGAAGGCCCAGGCCTTCCGGATCCTCGTGGCCGTGTCGATGATCGCGAGCTCCGCGCTCGTGGTCGAGGCCGGACAGCGCTGGAAGGCATGATCGAGCCCTCGTGCTGAGGGTTCGCCGATGTGACGGGACCGCCGGGCGACCGGCGGTCTCGACATGTCGGGGACGGAACGCGCGCTCGGGGATCGTGCGGGCACGATCGAATCCGTGGGGTGCGGGTGGTTGCACGATCACGGAGCGCCTCGTAGACTGCGCAAACCGCCCGGGTCGGCCGGGTCGCGTTCGGGAGACCGCATTGGGTCTGTTCGATGGCCGGAATCGCCGCCACGTCGCCGTCGTCGTCA
>DATBGP010000024.1:0-1512 GCA_036557925.1 Candidatus Limnocylindrales bacterium
AGATCGTGAGCGTGATGATCTACGGCAACGTCACGTTCGCCGGCACGATGCTCGACCTGACGAACGCGGTCGGGCCACTCGTCGCCGGCCGGCCGTTGCGGCTGACGTTCGGGTCGCTGGTCGAGGACACGGTCTGGGGGACCACCTTCGGCAGCGTGCCGGTCGGGGCGTCCGTGCTGATGACGGACTCCGAGGGCCAACTCTCCTTCGCCGACAACCAGGGGAATGCCGCCGGGCGGCTCGGCCTCGCGGTCGACCGGCCGGTCACGATCACGGGACGGTGACCTCGCCGCTCGTCGAGATCGACGGCCTGACCTTCCGCTATCGGCGAGCCACCGAGCCCGCGATCCGGGACATCAACCTGTCGATCGAGCCCGGCGAGGTCCTGCTCGTCGCCGGTCCGTCGGGCTGCGGCAAGAGCACCCTCATCCGCTCGATCAACGGCCTGATCCCGCACGCCTACCCGGGCGAGCTCACGGGCAGCGTCCGGATCGAGGGCACGCCCACGACCGAGCTGAAGCTCCGCGACATCGCCCGGACGATCGGGACGATGCTCCAGGATCCGGCGAAGCAGATCGTCGGATCGACGGTCGAAGCGGAGCTCGCGTTCGGTCCGGAGAACCTCGGCCTTCCCCGGAGCGAGATCGTCGAGCGCATCCGCGCTGTCGTGGATCGCACGGGCATCGAGGCACTCGCCGGCCGCGAGACGGCGGCGCTCTCCGGGGGCGAGCGCCAGCTCGTGGCCGCCGCGGGCATCCTGATGATGCGGCCCCGCCTCTACGTCGTCGACGAACCGCTCGCGAACCTCGACCCCGCGACCGCGGAACGGCTCCTCGCGATGCTCCGGACGCTGGCCGACGAGGGCAACGCGGTCGTGATCGTGGAGCATCGGGTCGAGGAAGCGCTGGACATCCGACCCGACCGCGTGCTCTATCTCGACGACGGCGCGACCCGCTACCTCGGCCCGATCGAGGGCTTCCTCGCGGTCGCCGATCCGGACGCGGTGAAGCTCCCGTTCGAGGTCGTCCTGGGCCGCGTCCGGGCGGGCTGGACGTCCGGCGTTCCGACGGCCGCCGGAGCCGCCCGAACCCCGGCCGGCGGGGATGAAACGCCCCGCCTCGTCTACCGTGGTGTGCGGGCGGGCTTCGGCGAACGCGAGGTGCTCCGGGGCATCGACGCCACCTTCGGCCGTCGCGAGACGGTCGCGGTCCTCGGTCCGAACGGATCCGGCAAGACGACCCTCTTCCGGACGGCGATGCGGCTCATGGAGCCGAAGGCGGGCGCGATCCTGGTGGAGGGCCGTCCGATCGCCGAGCGGACCGTGCCCCAGCTCGCGACGATCTTCGGCTACGTCTTCCAGAGTCCCAGCCAGATGCTGTTCGCACGGACCGTCCGCGAGGAGCTGCTGTTCGGCCCGCGCAACCTGAACCGTCCGCCCGAGACGTTCGACGGCCTCGTGGACGACGTCCTGCGGCGGACCTCGCTCGACGACCTCGACGAGATCCGCGAGCG
>DATBGP010000025.1:0-9208 GCA_036557925.1 Candidatus Limnocylindrales bacterium
CAAGGTCGGCCACGGCTACGACGCCCTCGCGGGCGAGTACGGGGACATGTTCAAGAAGGGGATCGTCGACGCCCGCAAGGTGACGCGGTCCGCCCTCCAGAACGCGGCCTCGATCGCGGCCATGGTCCTCACGACCGAGACGCTGGTCACCGACCTGCCCGAGAAGCAGCCTGCGGCTGCCGCGGGCGGTCACGGCCACGGCGGGGACATGGACTTCTAGTCCACCCGAAACGCATCGAAGGGCCCCTCCCGTTCGCGGGAGGGGCTTTTTCGTTGCCCGCCGGCCGGTTCGGCCCTGCTCGAACCTGACGGGCGTCAGGGGTCGGCAACGGGACGTTCGGCCGTTTGACACCCCGCCGAACCCGGGTGAGGCTTGACCCCGACAACCCGACAGCTGGGGGTACCCGTGTCCCGACGTTCCCTTCTCGCGCCGTTCGCCGCGCTCGTCGCCGTCCTCGTGATCGTCCTCGCCGCGTGCTCGTCGACTCCGCAGGCGCCGGCCCTGACCGATCCCAAGGACATCCTGACCAAATCGGCCGAATCGCTCGCCGGCGTCAAGACGTTCGAGTTCACCGGCACGTTCTCCGGCAGCGTCAAGGCGGAGCAGCTTGGCGACTTCGACCTCTCGTCGATGACGCTCTCGGGCGCGATGGACGTCCCGAACAAGAAGGCGAAGGTGACCCTCGACGCGCCGACGCTCCTCGGCACGAAGATCGACGCCCTGCTGATCGACCAGGTCGTCTATTACAAGGTCGCCGGGCCCCTCGCGGTCGCGCTCAACGCCTCCGCCGACAAATGGACCAGGATCGACGTCCCCGCCGCCTCCGAGAACCCCGTCGGCGACGTCACCGACCCGCAGGAAGCCGCCAGGCAGCTCCAGGACGCGCTGGGCAAGCTCCCGACGCCGCCCGTCAAGCAGGCCGACGAGAAGTGCGGCGACCAGGACTGCTACCACGTCACGATCAAGGTCACCGCCGACGACATGAAGTCGCTGGACCCGACCAGCTCGATCAACGGGGACATCACGCTCGACGTCTGGTCCCGCAAGAGCGACTATCGCCCGGCGAAGATCGCGGTGAACGCCGCGTCCGTCGACATGGGCACGTTCGGCGTGACGATCGAGATCAAGTACGACGTCCCGGTCAGTGTCGACGCGCCGCCGGCCGATCAGGTCGTCACGCCGTCCGCCTAGCGTCGAATCGGCTCGGGCGACCCGGACGGCGGTCGCCCGGAAGGAGCCCCCTCGCCGCCCCGGCGGGTTCGCGGTGGTCCGCGGCGAAGGGGCCCGACCTACAATGAGCGGGTGAGCCCCAGCACCCGCCGACGGACCGCCGGCACCGCCTCGGACGACGCCCCCGAGGGGGTGGGGACGAGCGTCGCCGACGTCGCGGAGGACGTGGCGAGCGCGCCGGAGGAGCCGGCCTGGCTCACCGACGCGCCCGGCCCCATCGAGGCTCCGTGGGACCGCCTGACGCCCGAGGAGCGGGCCGCCCGGGACGCGGCCGCCACCCACGCCACGGCCGAGACCCGCAAGCGTCGGGTGGAGGAGATCGTCCGGCGCCTGAACCCGGAGCAGGCCCGGGCCGTCACGACGACCGAGGGCCCGCTGCTGATCCTCGCCGGCGCCGGCAGCGGCAAGACACGCGTCCTGGCGCACCGGGTCGCCTATCTCGTCGGCGTGAAAGGCGTGCGGCCCTGGCAGATCCTCGCGGTGACGTTCACGAACCGGGCAGCCGGCGAGCTCCGGGAGCGCATCGTCAGCCTCGTGGGCGAGCCGGGTCGGGACGTCCAGGCCGGCACCTTCCACTCGCTCTGTGCCCGCGTCCTCCGCCGCGACGGCGAAGCGATCGGGATCAGCCGCCGGTTCGTCGTCTACGACACCGAGGACCAGCAGAGCCTGATGAAGCTGCTCCTCCGCGAGGAGGACCTGCCGCTGACCGGCGAGTTCCGGCCGAGCGCCGTCCTCGGCGCCATCAGCCGGGCGAAGAACGAGATGCTCGACGCCGAGTTCCTCCGCCAGAACGCCGTGAACCTCCACGAGCGGACGATCGCGCGGCTCGCCGTCCGCTACGAGGAGCGGCTGAAGAAGGTCGGCGCGCTCGACTTCGACGACCTGCTGCTCGAGGCGGTGCGGCTGTTCGAGGAGGCGCCCCAGGTCCTCGCGCGATACCAGGATCGCTGGCGCTATCTCCATGTCGACGAGTACCAGGACACGAACCGGCCGCAGTACCTGTGGGTCCGGGCGCTCGCCGCGAAGCACCGGAACCTGGCGGTCGTCGGCGACGACGACCAGTCGATCTACCGCTGGCGAGGCGCGGACATCCGGAACATCCTCGACTTCGAGCGCGACTATCCGGACGCGACGGTCGTGAAGCTCGAGCGGAACTACCGCTCCACGCAGCTGATCCTCGACGCGGCCCATGCGGTCGTGAGCCGGAACACCGAGCGGACGGACAAGAAGCTCTGGACCGATCGGGAGGGTGGCGCGAAGATCCAGCGCTTCGAGGCCTACAACGAGGAGGAGGAGGCCGAATGGATCGCCCGCCAGGTCGAGGGCCTGGTCGGCGGTCGCGGCTCGATCCTGACGCGGCGGGCGGACGACGAGGACGCCGGCCAGGTCCGGGCCCGCGACATCGCAGTGATGTACCGGATGAACGCCCAGTCCCGGGCGATCGAGGAATCGTTCCTCCGCTACGGGATCCGCTACCAGCTCGTCGGCGGGACGCGGTTCTACAGCCGGCGCGAGGTCAAGGATGCGCTGGCGTACCTGCGGGTGCTGCGGAGCGACGCCGACACGGTGAGCTTCGAGCGGATCGTCAACGTCCCGGCCCGGGCGATCGGGGAGAAGACGATCGAGGCGATCCGCGGCGCGTCGCTGCGCGGTGGCATCTCCACGTGGGAGGCCATCGAGGCCGCGGGCCGCGGCGAGGTCGAGGGACTCACGCCCCGAGCGCGGACGTCGCTCGCCGAGTTCGCGGCGCTGATCCGGCGGCTGCGCTCCCGCGTCGGCGTGCTCAACCTTCCCGAGCTCCTCGACGAGACCCTCGAGGCGTCGGGCTACCGGGCGATGCTCGCGGACGGCTCCGAGGACGGCGAGGAGCGCTGGGCAAACCTTCTCGAGCTGCGCTCGGTCACCACCCGCTACGACGACCTCGAGCCGACCGACGCCCTGGACCGCCTCCTCGAGGAGACCGCGCTCGTCGCCGACCAGGACTCGTACGAGGGCGACGCCGACGCGGTCACGCTCATCACGCTCCACGCAGCGAAGGGCCTGGAGTTCCCGGTCGTGTTCATCGCCGGGCTGGAGGAGGGGGTCTTTCCCCACAGCCGCGCCCTCGACGACGAGAAGGAGCTCGAGGAGGAGCGTCGCCTCGCCTACGTCGGGATGACCCGGGCGATGCGCCGGCTCTACCTGTCCCATGCCTGGCGGCGGGCGACGTGGGGGATGGGCCAGGCCTCGATGCCGTCGCGGTTCCTGCTCGAGATCCCGCCGGACCTGATGGTCGGGCCGGACCTGACCACCGGCGCGGCCGGGCTCGACGTCGACCTGGACCTCGCGTTCGGGCCGCGCGGCACGACCCGGTTCGGGCGGCCGCTGGGCGGGGCCGGCCGTCCGTCGGCGCAGCCCGCGTACCGCGAGGCGGTCGGGACCCCGGGCGCGCCGCGGCCCGGCGAGCCGTTCCGGCCGTCGCGGGACCTCGCGGCCCGTCGCGATGCGTTCGAGGCGGGGGCACCGTCGGGGCGATTGAGCGCGCCGGGGTCGAGCCAGGCGGCCGGCGGCGCGGTGCGTCCGCCGCGGCCGATCATCCCGGGCGAGCGCCAGTACCGCGACGGCGATCGCGTCCGCCACGCCCGATGGGGCGACGGGATCGTCGTCTCGAGCAAGCTCACCCGGAGCGACGAGGAGATCACCGTCGCGTTCAAGGACCCCGCGATCGGCCGCAAGACGATGCTCGCCAGCCTCGCGAACCTGGACCTGGTCGGCTAGGCTCCCGGCGATGACCGCCGTGCTCCTGCCGGCCGCCCTGGAGCGGATCGTCAACGTCGCGGAGTTCGAGCCCCCGGCCCGGGCGGCGATGGAGCCGGCCGCCTTCGATTACGTCGCGGGTGGAGCGTGGGACGAGCAGTCGCTCGCCGAGGCCGAGGAGGCGTGGCGGCGCCGGCGCCTCCGCCCCCGCGTCCTGGTCGACGTCAGCCGCATCGACCCGTCGACGACGATGGCCGGCACGTCCGTCCCGCTCCCGATCGGGATCGCGCCGATGGCCGCCCACGGCCTCGCCCATCCCGAGGCCGAGGCCGCCACCGCGCGGGCCAGTGCCGCCGCGGGCATCCCGTTCGCGCTCTCGACGATGTCGACCTGCTCCATGGAGGAGGTCGCGGCCGCCGCGCCGGACGGGCCGCGCTGGTTCCAGCTCTATGCCCAGGCCCGGCCGGGACGCAGCCGCGAGCTGGTGGAGCGGGCCGAGGCTGCCGGCTACACCGCGATCGTGGTCACCGTCGACCTGCCGGTGCTCGGCTATCGCGAGCGAGACCTCCGGAACGGCTGGGACCTGTCGGTCCGACACGGCAACTTCCACGATGACGAAGGGCCGGACCACGCGACTCACGACGGCTCGGCCGACGGCGGCTACGAGATCATCGCCGACGCACTGGACCAGGGGCTGCGCTGGCAGGACGTCGCCGAGATCCGCACGTGGACCCGGCTGCCGATCCTCCTGAAGGGGATCCTGACCGCGGAGGATGCGCACCTGGCGGTGGAGGCGGGCGTCGACGGGATCGTCGTCTCGAGCCATGGCGCGCGGCAGCTGGATCGGACGGTCGCGCCCGCGGACGCGCTCGAGGAGGTCGTCGCGGCGGTCGAGGCCCGGGCCGAGGTCTGGGTCGACGGTGGCATTCGCCGCGGCCTCGACGTGGTCACCGCGTTGGCGCTCGGCGCGCGGGGCGTGCTCGTGGGACGCCCCATCCTGTGGGCGCTCGCCGCGGGTGGCGAGGCGGGCGTCGCGCGGGCACTCGCGATCCTCCACCAGGAGACGGTCCTCGCGATGACGCTCCTCGGGACCCCGACGGTCGCCGACATCAGCCGGGCGCACGTCGCGGGCTGAGACCCACCGCGGTGCGGAACCCGGTCAGGCCGGCCGCGCCGTCGTCCGCGCGGGCCGCGTCAGCTGCTCGAGATGCTCGTCGAAATGCTCGTCGCCGTTCGCCCGGAACCACTCCGCGAAGGGATCGCCCTCGGTCCAGGCGAAGTGCTTCCCGTCGAAGAGCTCCTCGTCGGTCGCGGAGTCCAGCCGGGCCAGCATCGCCGCGTACGCCTCCCGCTCGCCCGACCGGACGTCGGCGAGCGGCCGGTCGCGATCCGCGGCCCAGAGCCGGGCGTTGAGCTCGTCGGTCTCCTCGTCCGGCTCGAGCGGACCGCCGGCCCGCAGGCCGTCGAACAGGCGGACGACCCGCCGCTCCCACGCCTCGATGTGGGCGACGACATCCTTCCGGGTCCAGTCCTCGTCGATCCGGTCGAGCATCGCCTCGTCCGGGAGCGTGGCGAGCGCGGCCTCGAACCGGTCCCGGCCCGCCTCGATCGACCCGCGGAGCATCGTGCGATCCATGCCGGGATCATGGCGGCGATCCCCGTCAGGCCCTGTCAGGATTGGCCGCCGTCGAACGTCATCCGGATCGCCAGCGTCAGGTGCTCGCCGGCCGGGAGCAGGGCGAGCGCGCCCGGCTCGTCGTCAATGAGACGCCGGATCCCGGCCGGCGCGTGGGTCTGCGGCTCGACCGCGACCGCGTCGACGACCGCCGGCGAGGCGGCCGTGACGAACCGGGTCGGCGCGTCGAACCCGATCACCGCGCCGAGGCCGGTCTCGGGCCATGACAGCTCGATCGGCGGCTCGGTCAGATCGGCCCAGGTCCCGTCGAGATCGTCCGGCATCGGCTCCAGCCGGCGGCGGTCGGTGAGTCCGGACACGGCCACCGGCTCGGCCTCGGTCGCGAGATTGTCGGCATGGACCGCCCGGGCACCGATCGCGACGTGGAGGGGCTTCCGGAACCACGGGTGGATCCCGATGCCGGCCGGCATGGGATCGTCGGCGAGGTTCGCCAGGGCGAGGGTCAGGTCGAGCGTCGTGCCGGCGATCGCGAACCGCTGCTCCACCTCGTACGGCCACGGCCAGCCGTCGCCGCCGGCCCGGATCCGGAACGTCCCGGCATCGACCTGGTCCCACGCCGCCCGCGCGACCTGGCCGTGGATCGCCGTTCCGTCCGGGAAGTTCACCGGCAGGTCCAGCTCCCGGCCGGCGACCACCATCCGGCCCGGCGCGATCCGGTTGCACCACGGCGCCATCGGGTAGCTCCCCCAGTACCACGGGTCGTCGAGGTGGCGGGCGAGGTCGGCCGGCGACCGGATCACGTCGTGGCCGTCGACCTGGAGCCGATGGATCCGGGCCCCGACCGCCGGCAGGAGCTCCAGCCGGATCCGGTCGTCGCCGAGGCGGACGATCGGTCCCACGCCGGCCGGGTTCGCGCTCATGCGAACACCGTCATCGCCCGGCCGGGCCGGAGCAGGTACGGCGGCAGGTACGCCGGCAGGTTCGAGAACGGCAGGACGTCGGGGTGGAGGGCGATCCCGAGGTGGTCCGCCATGAACGCCCGGCGCGCCTCGATCCGTGCCCACGCCCCGGGATACGAAGCGGCGAACCGCTCCCGCAGCGCCGCGTCGGCCAGGGCGATGCCGTCCTCGATGTTCGTCGTGAAGTAGTCCGTGCCCGTTGCCGGGATCACGTCCACCTGGAACGCCATCCCGGAGGCGAGCGGGATGTCCGACCCCCGGAAGATCGGCGAGTTCACCCACTCGTCGAGGTGGATCTGGTGGCCCGCGTTCAGGAAGATCCCGAAGAACGGATCGCCGAGCCGGCGGTCGACGATCTCCTGGAGGACCCCACCGGGCACGCCGACCCGGAGCGCGCCGTACCACTCGGCGATCGCGCCGAAGTACGGGCCGACGAGCCGGTCCACGTAGTCGCCGATTCCCTCGGGCAGCTCGGCGGCATCTTCCACGACGAAGCCGGCCCGGCAGTTCAACGCGCCCCAGATCCCGAACGCCACCGTGAACCGGTCGCCGTGCTCGATCGGCCGGTCCGAGGGGCTCAGGAGGCCGAACGTCGCCCGCGGTCCGGCGGTCAGCATCAGGTGGCAGGACAGCGGCGTGCCGTCCCACTGGAGCAGGCGGACCGCCTCCCGCTCGGTCAGGCCCGGGCGGAGGCCCTCGAGGAGGCGGCGGACACCGCCCGAGGTCCGCGTTGCCGCCCATTCGAAGCACGCCAGCTGGTCGACGTCGTTCAGGACGCGCAGCCCGTTCGCCGGGTCGATGAGGAGGCCGCCGGCGTTCTCGACGCGGCCGTCCGGACCGGTCAGCGTCCGGAGCAGGTCGACGAGGAACGCCGGGACCTCGATCGTCGCCCGGCTCGCATAGGTCTTCCAGCCCACCACGCCCACCCGCGTGCCCGACCGGATGCCCTCGGCGCCGAGGATGTCGGCGAGCGGCCGGGAGCGGTCCCGCGGCTGGCTCGGCAGGCTCAGGTCCTGGACCAGCTGGCGGCGCATCGGCAGGGGCGCGGCGCCGGCGACGCCCCAGCACTCGTTTCCCACGAGGATCGCCGGGTCGTCGTCCGGTCCGACGATGAGGATCGCCTCCTCGAACCGGGGGTCGAACCCGGTGAGGAACGAGATCGAGGCGCTGTGCTCGCGGTCGGCGTAGACGAGGAGGCGGTCGTGACCCTCGGTCCGCATCCGGCCCCGGAGGGCCTCGATCCGCTCGGCGAAGCGGGCGTCCGGCAGCTCCGGCCGCACGGCCGGCTCGCCGAACGACGGCAGGCCGATCTCGGCGAGGCGCGGCGTCCCGGTCGCGGTCATCGCCCCGGATTGTCGCTCAGGGAGCGGCCTCGGATGGGGCCGTCGGCGACCAGGCGGTCGCGGTGCCGGCGGTGCGGTCGACGTCGAGGAGCTGATCGGCCGCGACGTGGACCCAGGGCCCCTGCTGGCCGTCGGGCCAGAGGACCCGCAGGTCCGCCTTCCGGGCGGCCCCCAGACCGACGTGGATCCAGCCGAGCTCACCCCCGGCATGGCCGCCGCCCACCACGATCTCGCGCCGCTGGATCGTCTCGCCGGTCCGGACCTCGAGCCACGAGCCGATCGCGTCCCGGTTGGGCCCGTCCTCGTGCAGTCGGACCGCCAGCCAGTGGCCGAGCGCCGCCGGCGCCTCGGCCGTCCCGGCCCCGACGTTCCGCCAGATCCGGAGCGGCGCGGCGAGGTTCGATTCGACGAGGTCCGGCAGCCCGTCGAGGTTGAAGTCGGCGAGGGCGGCGCCGCGGCCGCGATCGAAGCTCAGGATGCCGGCCGTGTCCGCACTCTCGACGAAGGTGCCATCGGCGGCCCCGAGCAGGAGGTTGCTCGGGTCGCGCTGCGCGTAATCCGGCTGGGAGTGGACGTTGCCCTTCGAGATGAACAGGTCGATCCGGCCGTCGTTGTTCACGTCGATGAACTCCGGGTCCCAGGCGGTCGACGGCAGGTCCACGTCGCCCGTGAACGGCCGGTAGGCGTTCGCGTTCCGCTTCAGCGCGATGTCGACGTACGTTGGCCGGCTCGGCCCGCCGGCGAGCGTCTGGAGGCGGTTCTCGCCCTGGCTCGTCAGAAAGACCTCGGGCAGGCCGTCGCCGTCGAGGTCGTAGCTCGCGATCCCCATGCCTTCCACGTTGACCTTCGTCCAGCCGTCGTCACGCGTGTACAGGACGGGCTGCTGGCCGGGCTCGATCCGCCAGAGCTGCTCCTCCCCGTCGAGGTAGTAGTGGCGGTCATTGGAGACGCGGAGATCGCGCTGCCCGGTCCGGCTCCAGTCGCTGAAGAGCAACGAGAGCGCGCAGAGCCCGGGCGACAGGGCCTGGCCCGGGCCGTAGGTCCGGCCGTCCGCGGCCGGTCGCAGGAGGACGTTGTCGTCGCAGAGGCTGTTGGGGTCCGTCCGGCCGGGATCCACGTAGTTGCCGAACGCGAGCGTCGGGAGCGTGGCGGCGCCCTCCCAGGTGGCGGCGAAGGCCATCGTCGACGCGTCGCCACCGTCGAAGCCCCAGCGGCCGTTCGCGTTCTCGAACCGGCAGTCGCCGAGGCCGCGCAGCAGGTCGTTGCCGCCGTTCCGGAGGACCGCGAGATCGACGATGCCGTC
>DATBGP010000026.1:0-2910 GCA_036557925.1 Candidatus Limnocylindrales bacterium
CCGGGTCGTCGCCGCGGGCGGTGTCCGCGACGGCGACACCTTCGATGTCGGGCGACTGCGGTTCGTCGCCCGTGACACCCCCGGCCACACCCCGGAGCACGTGGCCTATGCCGTCGCGGACACCGCCCGCGGCGACGACCCGGCGATCCTGTTCAGCGGCGGCTCGCTGCTCGTCGGCGCGGTCGGGCGGACGGACCTGCTCGGCCGGGAACACGCCGACGCGTACGCCCGCGCGATGTACGGCTCGATCCACGACGTGATCCTGTCCCACGAGGACCACGTGGTCGTGCATCCGACTCACGGTGCCGGATCCCTCTGCGCCACCGGAATCGCCTCGTCGCCGTCGACGACGATCGGCTACGAGCGCCGCCACAACCAGATGCTGCACGCTGCGGACGTCGAGGCGTTCGTGGAGCGCCTGCTCCGCGGCCAGCCGGCCGTCCCGCGCTACTTCGCCCGGATGCGGCCGACGAACCAGGCCGGGCCGGCGCTGCTCGGCGGCCGCGTGCCGGAGCCTCGCCCCTTGTCCCTGGAGGAGGCGCGCACGGCGCTCGCCGGCGACGCGATCCTGGTGGACCTGCGGCCGGCCGCGGATCACGCCGTGGCCCACGCGCCCGGCTCCGTCTCGATCCCGCTCGGGCCGTCGTTCGGCACCTGGCTGGGTTGGGTCGTCGAGCCGGACCGGCCGATCGTGCTGGTCCTCGAGCGAGCGGCCGACTGGGACGAGGCGATCCGGCAGGCGCTCCGGATCGGCGCGGAGGGCTCGATCGTCGGGCATCTCCGGGGCGGGTTCGCGACCTGGGCCGACGCCGCGGAACCGCTCGAGTCCAGCGGGCGGCTCACCGTGGACCAGCTGGCCGAGCGACTGGACCACGGCGGGGCCGAGGCGCCGCTCGTGATCGATGTCCGGCAGGCGGGGGAGTACGCGACGGGCCACATCCCGGGGAGCGTCCACATCACCGCGGGCTCGCTCCAGGACCGGCTGGCCGAGCTCCCGCTCGACCGACCGATCGCCGTCGTCTGCGCGTCCGGGTTCCGCTCCAGCATCGGTGCGTCGATCCTCCGGTCCGGCGGGTTCCGCGACGTGTCGTGGGTCGCGAGCGGCGTGCCGGCGTGGCGGGCTTCGGGCCGGCCGGTCGTTCGCGGCGAGACCCCGGACCGTCGGCCGACGACGGGCGCGGCGCCGCGCGAGCCGGTCCAGGCCGGCGGCTGATCGTCGCCCCTGACCGAGCATTCCCCTCCGCACCCGACTCTTCTCCTCCGATCCGTCCTTCGACGGAGGCCCCTCCGGTACGTTCGCGTGACGGGCCCCGGACCTCGGGCGGGATGAGCCGTTCCGGCCCGCGTGGGAGCGTTCGCCCGATGAGCGCGCATCCGCCCAGTCGACCCCTGCCCGCCACACTCCCGGTGACGGCGGATCCGGCGGCGCCCGCCGCGCTCTTCGGCCGGCAGCTCGAGGTCCTCCAGGCGGCCTCGGCGCGGATGAGCCGCGCCGAAGGTCGCGAGGCCGTCGGCCGCGCGGTCGTGGAGGAGACCGGCCGGATCATCGACTACCACAACGCCCGGGTCTACGTCCTCGAGCCGCCCGGCGAGCTCGTCCCGATCGCCTTCGAGGGCCGGGTGGGCGCCTACGACCAGGTCGACCTCGATCTCCTCCGGACGACGCTCGGCGTCGGCTTCACCGGCTGGGTGGGCCTGCACGGCGAGCCGCTCCTGATCGACGACGCGAACGTCGACCCGCGCGGCGCCACGATCCCCGGCACCGACGACGTCGACGAATCGATGCTGATCGTGCCGATGCGCTACGACGACGCGGTCGTCGGCGTGATCACGCTCTCGAAGCTGGGTCTCCGCCAGTTCGACGAGCACGACCTCCGCCTGCTCTCGATCCTCGCCGACCAGGCGGCGACCGCCCTGGAGTCCGCCCGGAACCTCGCGCGCAGCGAGGCGCTCGCCGGCGAGCTCCGGCTCCTGCTCGACGTCTCGGCGGAGCTGGCGGCGAGCCTCGACAGCCACCAGGTCGCGAACGTCCTCGCCCGGCATCTCGCCTCCGTGATGGCGGTGGACGAATGCGCGATCTCGTGGTGGGACAAGGCGAACGAGCGGGTCGCGAGCCTCGGCTACTTCCCGCCACTCGAGCTCCACGAGCTGGAGCCGTACTTCGCCGTCGCCGAGTTCCCCGTCACGCGTCGGGTCCTCCTCGAGCAGACGACGGAGAGCGTCGACGTCGAGGACCCGGACGCCGATCCGGCCGAGGTCCGCCTGCTGAGCGCCGCCGGCAATCGGGCGCTCGTGATGCTGCCACTGGTCGCATCCGGCGAGACGATCGGCCTCGTGGAGCTGCTCTCGCGGAGCCCGATCGAGCGCGACGAGGAGCGGCTGGACCTCGCCCGGACGCTCGCGAACGAGGCCTCGATCGCGCTCGAGAACGCCCGGCTCTACGGCGAGGCCCGGGCCCTGGCCGACCGCGACCCGCTGACGGGCTTCTTCAACCACCGCTCGCTCCACGAGCGCTTCGGCCAGGAGGCCGTCCGGGCCCGGCGCGTCCACCGGCCGCTCGGGCTGCTGATGCTCGACCTCGACGACTTCAAGCTCGTGAACGACACGTTCGGCCATCTCCTCGGCGACGAGGTCCTGCGCTGGACCGCCGACGTGATCCGCCGGACGCTGCGGGCGTCGGACATCCCGGCGCGGTACGGCGGCGACGAGTTCGCGATCCTCCGGCCCGACGCCGACCCGGAGGAGACGGAGCGGACCGCGGAACGGCTGATCGAGGCGTTCGCGGCGGGGACGTTCTGCCACGACGGCCGCCTGACCGTCCCGATCGGCGTCTCGGTCGGGACGGCGACATTCCCGGCCGACGGGCGGACGGCGGCGGAGCTGATCGCCGTCGCGGATGCGGGCCTGTAC
>DATBGP010000027.1:0-2286 GCA_036557925.1 Candidatus Limnocylindrales bacterium
CTCGAGCTGCGCCGCACGCGCCGCTACGAGCTCCACCACCACGGCCGGCTGCTCGCCCCGCGAACGATGCTCCGGCGGAACCTCGCGACCGGCGGCCAGTTCACCGAGTGGGTCTGGCGCCGCCCGACGAAGCGGCCCCGCCAGATCGTGGTCCTCTGCGACATCTCGGGCTCGATGGAGCGGCACTCCCGGCTGCTGCTCCGGTTCGTCCAGGCACTCTCGGCGGCGTCATCGGTGAAGACGGAGTCGTTCGTCTTCGGGACCCGCCTGACGCGGGTCACCCGGCTGCTCAGGGACCGCGACCGCGACCGCGCGCTCGCCCGGGTCGCGGACTCGGTGAACGACTGGGCCGGCGGCACGCGGATCGGCGAGTCCTTCCGGGAGTTCAACCTCCACTGGGCACGGCGGTCGCTCCGGACGAGCGGCGTCGTGATCGTCGTCTCGGACGGCTGGGATCGCGGCGATCCGGCCCTCGTCGCGAGCGAGACCGCCCGGCTCCGCCGCAACTGCCACCGCCTCGTCTGGCTGAACCCGCTCGCCGGCACGCCCGGCTACGAGCCGCTCGCCGGCGGGATGCGGGCGGCCCTGCCGTACGTCGACGACTTCCTGCCCGCCGGCACGGTGGCCTCGCTGGAGCGCCTCGGTGAGATCCTCGCGGGCGTCCGGTCGAGCGACGTGCGTCGTGGTGGCGAGGCGGCGGCATCCGCCGATGCCGGCGACCGCGTATCCAGTCAGGCGATCCGCTCCGTGGCGCCGCCGGCGCCGCTGGACCTCCAGGGCGACCCCGATGCCGCACGACCCTTGACGACCGGAGGATCGAGCCGATGAAGGCCGCCGTGGAGGCGCCGCGATGAAGGAGCTCCTGGAGACGCTCGACGGCTGGACCGCCGAGGGCGTGGGCGCCGGGCGGGCGGTGGTCGTGCGGACGTTCGGGAGCGCGCCGCGGCCGGAGGGAGCGGTGCTGCTCCGGGCCGACGACGGCCGGATCGCGGGCTCGGTGAGCGGCGGTTGCGTGGAGGGCGCGGCCGCGGGCGAGATCGAGCGGGCGCGGGCCGACGGGCACAGCCGGGTGATCCGGTACGGGATCAGCGACGAGGAGGCGTGGGACGTCGGGCTGGCCTGCGGCGGCACGATCGACGTGCTGATCGAGCCGGTCGTTCCGGGCGCGGCCGTGGCCGGGGCGACGCAGCGGGGGCGCGCGGTTGCGACGGTCCTGCCCGCCGACGCGCCGCCAAGCGACTTCGGGCGGCACGAGCCGGGGGAGGGCAGCGAGCCGGAGCCGCCGATCGTCGTGGAGGCCGATGGCTCGATGGCCGGCTCCCTGGGCTCGCCGGAGGCCGACGCGGCGCTGCGAACGGCCGCGTCCGACGCGCTGCTCCGGGGCACCTCCCGCACGGTCACGATCGGCGACCGCCAGGTGTTCGTCGAGGCGTTCCCGGTGAACCCACGGCTCGTGATCGTCGGCGCGGTCGAGGTGGCCCGCAGCCTCGCGGTGTTCGCGAAGGAGCTCGGCTACGAGGTGGTCGTCGTGGACGGTCGTGCGTCCTTCGCCACGCCCGAGCGGTTCCCGCCGGATCGGGTCGACCGGCTCGTCGTCGGCTGGCCGGACGAGGTCGCCGACGAGATCGGGCTCGGGTCGGACGACGCCGTCGCGGTCCTGACGCACGACGTGAAGTTCGACGAGCCGGCGATCGTCGAGGCGCTCCGCCGCGGCTGCCGGTACGTCGGCGCGGTCGGCTCGAAGAAGACGCAGGGCGACCGGCGGGCGCGGCTCCGCGAGGCCGGGGTGACCGAGGAGGAGGTGGCGCGCCTGCGCGGTCCGGTGGGCCTCGACCTCGGCGGGCGGAACCCGTCGGAGACGGCCCTCGCGATCATCGCCGAGGTCGTCGCGGAGCGGTACGGCGGCAGCGGCACGCCGCTCGTCGACCGGGCCCGGGCGCGCGACCAGGCCGCCGTCGCCGGCGCGGCCTGACGGCCTCCCGATGCGGGTCGGCGCGGTGATCCTGGCCGCCGGGGCCGCCACGCGGTTCGGTGGCGGGAAGCTCCTCGCCGAGCTCGACGGCGGGCCGATCGTCCGGCACGTGATCGACGCCGCCGGCGCCGCCGGCCTCGCCCCGATCGTCGTCGTCGTCCCGCCGGACGGCAGCCTCGAGACCGCGGACCTCGGTCCGGGCGAGACCGTCGTGAACCCGACCCCGGGGGAGGGGCTCTCCAGCTCGGTCCGGATCGGGCTGCGCACGCTCGATGCCGACGACCGGGCGACGCTCGACGCCGCGGTCATCCTGC
>DATBGP010000028.1:0-2930 GCA_036557925.1 Candidatus Limnocylindrales bacterium
CGGGCCCTGCAGCGCGCGACGGACCCGCGCGTCCGGCGGCAGAAGGCCTACGCGCTGCTGGCCCGGAACGGGTTCGCGCCCGACGTCTGCCGCGAGGCCAGCATCGAGTTCATGACCCGAGCAGCTGAGGAGGCCGTCGTCGACGACGACACCGCCTGATCACCAGCGCGAGACGAGCGCCTCCGCATCGCGGGCCACGCCGACGAGGTTCGCCGAGCCCATGTCCACGAGCCACGGCGTCCCGATGAAGGACAGGCCGGGGACGGCCGTCTCGCCGTCCGCCTGGATCGGCAGCCCGAGGTCGTCGATCACCGGGCGATCCACCTGGATCCAGTCGAACGCCGGCCGGTAGCCGGAGGTCCAGACCACCGTCGAGATGCCCTCGTCGGCCAGGTCGAGCTCGGTCACCTCGGGCGGCTCGAACGCGACTTGCTCGACCTCGTCCTCCGGCAGGGGTTCGCCGGCCCGCTCTGCGAACGTGTCGCACGTCTTCTGGAACCGCTCGGCGAAGAACGTGTCGGCGAACGCGAGGTTCTCGGTCAGGTCCGGCTGGAAGGTTGCCCGGGTCCCGTCGGCGCCCGCGAACCGGCCCACGAGTCGAACGCCATCGCTCGCCATCTTCCGGAGGTTCGTGTCGTGCGGCCGGCCGTGCCCGGAGAGCTGTGGATTGCAGGCGAACCGCGCCCGCGGGTTCGGCAGCGTCGCGGCGGTCGGCAGCGGCGTCCCGAATGCGGCGCCACGCGTCCCGAGCTGGCGGAGCCACCAGAAGATGTCCCGGTCGCGGTAGCGCCGGGGAACCCGGCCGCAGTGTCCGACGGACATCGTCACGGACCGCCCGGCCCCGGTCAGCTCCTCGGCGAGCTGGACGCCGGTCTGGCCGCTGCCGATCAGGAGGACGCCGCCATCGGGCAGCGCCGAGGGGTTGCGGTAGTCGTGGGAGTGGAGCTGGAGGATCGAGGGGTCCATCCCCGCAGAGATCGGCGGGATGAACGGCGTCTGGAACGGCCCGCCGGCGACGAGCACGCGCCGGGCCTCGAGGGTTCCGCGACTCGTGGTCAGGACGAGCCCTGGCCGGCCGCCGTCGCGCGTCGCGAGTCGCGTGACCTCCGTCCCGAGCTCGACCGGCGCCCGGACCGCGGCCGCGTACGCCCGCCAGTGGTCGACGATGTCGTCGCGGGGCATGTAGCCGTCGGGGTCGTCGCCGCGGTAGGCGAAGCCGGGCACGGTCGTCGTCCAGTTCGGGGAGACGAGACGGAACGCATCCCAGCGGTCCTGCCAGCCGCCGCCGAGCATGGATCGCCGCTCCAGGAGCACGTGCTCGCGGCCGGCCTGACCCAGGAGGCTGCTCACGATCAGGCCCGCCTGACCGGCCCCCACGATCGCGATGTCGATCGACCTCGTCACCGCGTCCCCCAAAGCATCCGGCAGCCGTTGACGGCCCGCACGGCCCGACCGGCCGCACCGTAGTAGGCTACGCCCCAGATTTCAACAAGCGTCGCTCCGAGCGGCGCGGGCCCAGGCAACCCGGCGTTCGTCACCGCCCACGACCGGCCCATCGGTCGATGCCGCCGTTCCCGGCGCGGGCGACGCCGCCAGAGCCGACGTGATCCTCCGGCGCCACCGAAGCGCCGGACGGGAGGTACAGATGGACACACCGATCGTCATCGCGGTGGCAATTGCCGCCGCGATCGGCGGCGTCGTGGTCGGCATGGTCGTGCGCGGGATGTTCGCGTCCCAGTCCATGAAGGCAGCGCAGGCCGAGGCGCGACGGATCGAGGCGGAGGCGCGAGCCCGCCAGAAGGAGCTGATCCTCGAGGCGAAGGACGAGCAGACCAGGCTTCAGCGCGAGGCAGAGGACGAGGCGCGGGCCAAGCGGAACGAGCTCTCGACGCTGGAACGCCGCCTCCTGGCGCGCGACGAGCAGCTGGACCAACGGGCCGACATGCTCGAGCAGCGCGACCGCAAGCTCCTCGACCGCGAGCGGGATCTCGACAAGACGCGCGAGGACCTCGCGAAGGCCCACCAGGAGCAGGTCGAGGCGCTCGAACGGGTCAGCGGCGTCAGTGCCGAGGATGCGAAGAGCCTCCTCCTCGAGGCGGTCCGCGAGGACGCCGAGCACGACGCGGTCAAGCTCGCCCGGTCCATCGACCGGCGTGCTCGCGAGGAGGCGGAGGAGAAGGCCCGCGACGTCATCGTGACCGCGATCCAGCGGGTCGCGGCCGACCACACGGCCGAGCACACGGTGACGGTCGTCCACCTGCCGAACGACGAGATGAAGGGCCGGATCATCGGCCGCGAAGGGCGCAACATCCGGGCCCTCGAGCAGGCGACCGGCGTCGACCTGATCATCGACGACACCCCGGAGTCCGTGGTGCTGTCGGGCTTCGACCCGGTCCGCCGCGAGGTCGCCCGGCTCGCCCTGACGAAGCTCATCGGCGACGGCCGGATCCATCCCGGCCGGATCGAGGAGGTCGTCTCCAAGGCTCGCGCCGAGGTCGACCTGATCATCCGCCAGGCCGGCGAGGCCGCCGCGTACGAGGCCGGCGTCCCGGGCCTGCCGCCGGAGCTGATCAAGCTCCTCGGCCGGCTGAAGTACCGGACGAGCTACGGCCAGAACGTGCTGAACCACGTCGTCGAGACGAGCCGGCTCGCGGCCGTCATTGCCGCCGAGGTCGGGGCGGACGTCCAGATCGCGAAGACCGGCGGGCTGCTCCACGACATCGGCAAGGCCGTCGATCACGAGGTCGAGGGGCCGCACGCGGCGATCGGCGCCCAGATCGCCCAGCGGAACAACCTCAGCCCGAAGATCGTGAACGCGATCGGCGCCCACCACCAGGAGATCGAGTACACCTGCCTCGAGTCGCCGATCGTCCAGATCGCCGACGCGATCAGCGCGTCCCGACCCGGCGCCCGCGGCGAGACGATGGACG
>DATBGP010000029.1:0-7089 GCA_036557925.1 Candidatus Limnocylindrales bacterium
ATGGTCGGCGTCGGCGTGATGTTCGGCTACACGATCCCGGAGTTCTGGCTCGGCGGGCGCGTGAAGAAGCGCCAGCACCTGATCCTGCTCCAGATCCCGGACACCCTCGACCTCCTGACGATCTCCGTCCGGGCCGGCCTCGGCTTCGACGCCGCCCTCGGCAAGGTCGTCGAGAAGATGGAAGGCCCGCTCGTGGACGAGTTCCGCCGGGCGCTGGCCGAGGTCCGGGTCGGCAAGGCGCGCCGCGAGGCGCTCCGCGACATCGTCCCTCGCACCGAGGTCCCGCCGCTGACGAACTTCATCGGCGCGATCATCCAGGCCGAGCAGCTCGGCGTGTCGATCAGCAAGGTGCTCCAGGTCCAGTCGGAGCAGCTGCGGATCGAGCGCCGGCAGCGCGCCGAGGAGCAGGCGGCGAAGGCGCCGATCAAGATGCTGTTCCCGCTGGTCGGGTGCATCTTCCCGTCGCTGTTCATCGTCATCCTCGGCCCGGCGATCATCCTGATCATGCAGAACCTGACGGCGAACCCCGGCACGTGACCGAGGGCTCTCCCGTCCCCTCGGGGGCGCCCGGCGCCGACCGGTCCCCCGTCCCGACAGGGGCGCCCGTTCCGTCGGGAGCGCCCGGCCCCGATCTCGATCGATCTCCGGACCCGGCCGCGACCCGCGCGGACGGGTCCGCGGGCGTCTCGGTCCGGAATCTCACGCGCGGCACCGTGATCGCGGGGGACGTCGAGACCGCCGGCGGGCTGTGGGGCAAGTTCATGGGCCTGATGGGCCGGCCGTCGATCCCGGACGGCTTCGGGCTGTGGCTCCCCGACAGCAACGGGATCCACATGATGTTCATGCGCTTCCCGATCGACGCGGTGTTCGTCGGCAAGCCCGACCCGCGCGACGGCTCGCGCGTGGTCGTGTCGGTGCACGAGCACCTGCCCACCTGGCGCGGTCTCGTGCCCCTGGTCCGGGGCGCGCACGGCGTCCTGGAGCTGCCGGCGGGCACGATCGCCGCGACTCGCACCACGGTCGGGGACCGCCTGCTCCTCAGCTGACCTCATCGCGGGCGAGGTCGCCCCTCTCGCGCCTCCGGGCCGCGTGTCAGACCCACGTTGACTCGCGACGCCAGGCCCGTCGTCTCGGCCCCCTCGCGCGTCGGCCGCGTCGATTCTGTTCGTGCCGCTCAGGCACGCTACCAACGCCGTCGATCGTCCTCGATCACGTCTGTCGCCTCCGGCGCACGTCCGAGATCGGATTCGGGCGCCGGCGAGCCCTGGTCAGGGCAGCGCCTGCCGAACGTGCCGTCCACGCACGCCGGTGATCCGCCCGAGAGAGCGGATCGACAGAGTCTCGACACGGCCTTGTTCGAGTCGGGAGACCACCGACCGGTCCACGTTCGCCAGTCGGGCGAGGTCGAGCTGGCGAAGCCGCTTCTCGCGGCGAACGGCGACGACGATCCGGCCCAGGCGGCTGCCATCCACGCGGGGATCATCGTCGCGGTCCCTTTGCTGGCTCTGATCCAGAAGTGGCCGATGATCGCCACGTAAGCGGCCACGGGCACGATGGCGCCGTGGGTGTCGTGGCGAACGTGCCCGGGCGGATTCTCGATCTGGCGCTGCCTGCGCGCTGTCCGGGCTGCGGGCGGGAGGGGCCGCCGATCTGCGGCCGGTGTGCGGTCGCGCTCGACACGCGGCTGGATCGGCCCGCCGGCACGCCGATCGGGCTGCCGTCGGACGTCCCGGCCCCGCTGCTGCAGCTCGAGTGGTGCGCGCCGTTCAGCGGCGTGGTGCGGGCCGCGCTCCACGAGCTGAAGTACGGCGGCGAGACCCGGATTGCGACCCCACTGGGTGAGGCCATCGCACGGCGGTGGTCGAAGGCCGGAGCGGGCGGCGACGTCCTCGTCCCGGTGCCGGTCCACGCGGAGCGTCGTCGCCGCCGTGGCTACGACCAGGCGGAGCTGATCGCGGCTGCCGCGGCCCGGGCGCTGAACCTGCCGATGGCCGCGCTCCTCGTGCGGGCCCGCGCGACGACGGCCCAGTTCGACCTCGATCGTCGGACCCGCGCGATGAACGTTGCCGGCGCCTTCGCGCTTGCCCCGGGCGGTCCGGACCCGGCGAGCGCGCCGCTTCGTGGCCGCTGGATCGTGCTCGTCGACGATGTCGTGACGACCGGTGCGACGCTCTCGGCCTGCGCCGTCCCGCTGCGCGAGGCGGGCGCGCTCGGCGTGTCGGCGATCACGGTCGCGAGGGAGCGATGACCGGCATCGGGGCCGCGACGACCCCCCACCACCGGGCGCGACCACCGCCGCAAGACTGGTGCCGGCCCTGCCGAAGTCGGCCGGGGCCGGGTGTAGACTCGAGCCTCGACGGGCCCGCCCGTCGATTGCCCCCGGACTGCCCGATGTCCACGCGAACGAGGCCGCCAGGCCTCTCGGGAGGTGACCGTGAGGACGATCGTCAAGGGCAAGAACATCGACGTCCCGGACAACATCCGGTCGTACGCCGAGCGCAAGGTCTCCCGTCTCGATCGGATCCTGGACGACCGCAGCGACGCGCTCGTGGAGCTGTCCATCGAGCAGCACCGGAGCCAGGCGGACTCCCACATCGTCGAGGTCACCCTCGTCATCGACGGCAAGCCGCTCCGCACCCACGCGGCGGCGCCGACGCACCGGGCGGGCATCGACGAGGTCGTCGACAAGCTGGAGCGGCGTGCGGTCGACCATCGCGAGAAGCCCCGCGTCCGCGCCCGGCCCGTCGAGGAGAAGGCGATCCTGCGGAAGATCGCGGACGGCACCGCCGAGCCTGCCCGCGAGCAGCGCGTCGTGAAGACGAAGCGGTTCGCGATCGAGCCGATGTTCGAGGAGGACGCGATCGAGCGCATGGAGGAGCTCGGCCACCGCTTCTTCGTGTACGTCGACGCGGAGAGCGAGCGGGTGGCGATCCTCTACCGACGCGACGACGGCGACCTCGGCCTGATCGAGCCGGTCGTCGCGGGCGAGTACACGAAGGGTCGGAGCAAGTCGGCCAACCGGTCGAACGGCCGGCACTAGGGGTCACGTCGAGCGGCCGGCGCCCTCGCGGCGACGGCTCGGCTCCGGGGCGCTCAGGCCTCGCCGGCCGGCGCCTCCATCGGGTTCGCGCGTCGGTAGATCCCCGCCTCGCGGGTCATCAGCCCGCCGTCGACCAGGTAGCGACGCAGCGCAGCGACGTCCGGGTGGAGCAGCGCCAGTCGCATGTTGACCTCCTTCTCCTCGTACTCCCGGTCCTCCGGGAAGCAGCGATCGAGGATCACGGGCAGGAGGAGCGCCCGCTTCGCGGGCTTGGCGGGGATGGACACGAGCCGGTCGTCGCGGAGGAACGCCCGGACGACCTTCTCCTGCTCGGTCAGCCGCCGGCGTGGATCCGCGCCGGGCGGCTCCGCGGGCGACCCGGTCGGCGCTGCAGGATCCTCCGTCATCGGCCGACCGTAGCAGAAGCCGCCCCGGTACGATGGCGCGGATGCTTCCCGACGGCCGGCGCCTCGGCGCGCACCTGGGGATCGGCGACGGCATGGTCAAGGCCGCGGATCGGGCGGCGGAGATCGGGGCGGCGGCCCTCCAGGTCTTCAGCGACAACCCGACGGCGTGGCATCGCCGGGCGGAGCCATCACCCGAGATCCTCGCCTTCCGTTCGTCGCTCGAGGCGAACGACGTCGCGCCGCTGGTCATCCATGCCTCCTACCTGATCAACCTCGCCGGCTCCGACCCCACCTTCCACGCGCGCTCGGTCGAGCTGCTCGCGGCCGAGCTCGACGCAGCGCGCCGGTTCGGCGCCCGGATCGTCAACGTCCACGTCGGGTCGCATCGGGGAAGCGGTCCCGAGGCCGGCATCGAGCGGCTCGCGTCGGGGATCGCGGCGGCCCTGGCGGCCGACGACGCAGAGCGCGTCGGAGCCGTCGCCCCGGACGACGAGGGGATGGGACGATCCGGATCGATCGGACCGGTCATCGCCCTCGAGAACTCCTCGGGTGGCGGCTGGGGCCTCGGGGTCGACCTGCCCGAATGGGTCGCGATCGCCGGCGGTCTCGAGGCGGCCGGCGTCCCGACCGACCGGCTCGCGTTCTGTCTCGACCTCGCCCACCTCTGGGCCGCGGGGATCGACGTCGGCACGCCGGCGGTGATCGACGACCTGGTCGCGGCGTTCGACGGCGAGCTCGGGATCGAGCGGCTCGCGCTCATCCACCTGAACGACACGAAGTCCGAGCTCGGGTCGCGGATGGACCGCCACGAACATCTGGGCGCGGGGCGGATCGGGCCTGACGGGCTCGGCCACGTCCTTCGCCACGAGCGCCTGCGCGGCGCGACGTACATCCTCGAGACGCCGGGGATGGAGGAGGGCTACGACGCGGTCAACCTGGCCCGGGCCGAAGCGCTGGCACGTGGCGAGCCGCTCGAGCCGCTGCCACCCGAGGCGTTCGCGCTGCGGCGCCGCCGATCCCACGCCACGGCCGACGAGCCCGTTCCCGCCTCGACCACCACGTGATCGCGACGCGGACGGCCCTCCAGGAGCGCGTCTCGCCGCAGGTCGCGGTCTGGCTCGCGTTCGGGTCGATCCTCGCCCTCGCCGCCGTCCTCCGCCTGGTCGGCCTCCGGAGCCGCGGCACCTGGGACGCGGACCAGGGCCACGACCTGCTCGTCCTGCGCGACTTCGTCCAGCACGGCCAGATCCCCCTGCTCGGCCCGCCGACCTCGATCGGCGACTTCCACCACGGGATGCTCTATTACGTGCTGCTCGCGCCGGCGGCCGCGGTCTCGGGCGCCGACCCGACCGCCGTCACGGCCTGGATCGCCATCGGCGGGATCGTCGCCGTCGCGGTGACGTTCTGGCTGGGTCGCGCAATCGCGGGACCGATCGCCGGGCTCGTCGCGGCCCTCCTGATGGCGGTCAGCGCGAGCGCCGTCGAGGAATCGACCTTCATCTGGAACCCGAACCTCATCGCCCTCTCGAGCTCGATCGCCCTCGCGGCCGCATGGCGCGCCTGGCAGTCGGGCCGGGCGTGGTGGTGGGTGGTCGCGGGTGCCGCGGCCGTCGTGACGATGCACCTCCACGTGCTCGGCGTCGCGCTCACGCCCGTCGTCGCCGGGCTGCTCGTGGCCGACCTCGTCCGGCGCCAGCGCGATCGCGACCGGGCCGGGGTCGCGGCGATCGTCACGGCGATCGGCTGGTGGCTGGTCCTCGCGCTCGCAAGCTACGTGCCACTCATCGTCCACGAGGCGACGAACGACGCCTCGGAGCTCCGCGCGGCGATCGCCTTCCTCACCGGCGGTGGCGAGCCCGCGACCACCTCCCTGCCGGCGCGGATCCCGATCGTCGCCCTGCGGGTCCTGGGCTGGCCGCTGACCGGACTGATCACCGCGGCGCCGATCGCGACGCTGCTCGTCGCGTCTCTCGTGATGCTGTTCACGGTCTGGCGCGGCTGGTTCGTCCAGCCGCGCGACCCGGCCGGCGACGACGAGCGAGCCGGCGTCCGGTGGCTGGGCCTCGGGCTGCTCTGGACGGTGGTCGCGCTGTCGGTCGGTGCCTCGAGCCTCGCGACGGTCGTGCTCGGGCTGCCGAACGACCACTACCACGCGTTCGCCGATCCGATGGTCTTCGTCCTGGTTGGGGTCGGGGTCGCGGGGCTGGTCCGGCTGGGTCGACCGGCCGACGATCGCGTGCCGCCGCGGAATGCCGGGGCGGCCGCGGACGGCGAGGCAACCGGGCCGACCGACGACGCGACCTCGGCGATCGACTGGCCGGTCGTCCTCCGCCGAGCCGGCTCGATCGCGGCGGCGGGCACCGTCGTGATCCTCGTCGCGTGGAACCTGCTCCACCAGCCGCCGCTCGTCGCGGCCGACGGCGGTTGGCCGGCGGCCGAGATCGCCGCGTCCCGGGTGGCGACGGCGGTCGGGTCCGGACCGATCGTCCTCGACAGCCTGCCGGCGCCGAAGTCGGCCGATGCGCTGCGCTTCCCGCTCGAACGGCTCGTCCCGCCCGGGACGGTCGATCCATCGCGGGCGGAAGCGCCCGTCGCGTCGGACGTGGCCCTCGTGATCCTCTGCGACCAGCTGTTCCACGAGACGCTCGGAGCCGACTGCGGCGGGCCCGCCGAGGACCAGCGAGCGGCCGCCCTCACCGCGGGCACCACAGCCCGCACGCTCACGGATCGCTTCGAGGCCGCCCCGGGCCGCTGGATCTCGATCTACGCTCCAACGACCTGACCCCTTCGCTCGCCTGACTGCGTTCGTCGCGCATGGGCGTCGCTCCGAAGGCGACACCGAGAAGCAGAGCGAGCGGGCTCGAATGCCCGAGAGCGAGGAGCGCAGGGTCCAACGCAGATGGTGTGCGCCTGCGCGACAGCCGTTGCCGGCGCCTGGAAGAAAGGCGAACGCCCGGCGCCCCAGACGCCGAGCGTTCGCTGTCCCCGAGACCCGGACGTGGAGGGCGTCCGGATCGTGCCCTGGAAAAGGAGATGGTGAGCCCGGCGTCGTCGCCGGAGCGACGCGGCGGGCGGGGTCCTCCGGCGGCTAGGGCCGGCCGGGTCGACCGAGGGTTCGGCCGACCGGGCGACTGCCGCCCATCCGGCTGGCCGGCACCGGTCCGACACCCGCGACCACCGGGCCCGTGCCGTACGTCGCGGAGCGCGCGATCGGGCGCTCCGGCGGACGGTTGGACGTGGGCTCGGACGGCTGGAAGGTGCGGCCGAAGCGGCGCATCCGGACGGCGAGGTAGTACTCCATGATCTGCCGGACCTGCGGCTCGCTCAGGAGCTCGTCCGCGCGCAGCGCGTACTCGACCCGGGCGGTGGGGTTCGTCGCCCCGGACGCCACCAGGCCGAGGTACTGCGGCGTGTCGGCGTCGTCGCGGAGCTCCCGGAGGCCACGGGCGAGCTTCGTCGCCGTGCCGAGGGAGGGCATGCGGTCACCGCGGATCAGGCGTGAGATCGTCGAGTGATCCACGCCCGACTGCTGGGCAAGCTGGCGCTGCGACATCTTCTTGGCCTTGAGCTGGGCTCGCAGCCACTCGTTGAACGCGCGACCGTTCTGGGTGGTCATGACGTCGTTGGGCGCTCCGTGTGTCG
>DATBGP010000030.1:0-4293 GCA_036557925.1 Candidatus Limnocylindrales bacterium
CCACGACCGGTCCAGGCCCACCTGCCGATCCTCATCGGCGGCTCGGGTCCCCGGAAGACCCTCCGGACGACCGCCCGCTACGCCGACCTGTGGAATGCCTCGGGCGCGACCCGCGACGAGGTCGTCGCCAGCCTCGACACCCTTCGCGAGCATTGCGCGGACGTCGGGCGCGACCCCGCCGAGATCGAGCTCACGGTCAGCTTCCCGATCTCGATCCGCGACACCGTCGAGGCGGCGAAGACCGAGGCCCTCGTCCGGTTCCGCGCCAACGGCGTCGAGGACACCGGGCCCGGGCCCCACCTGGCCGGCCCGCCGGAGCTCATCGCCGAGGCGATCGCCCCGTTCGTCGAGCTCGGCTTCCGCACGGTGTTCGCACGCTTCCCGGCGCCCTTCGACCGCGAGTCGATCGAGCGGATGCCCGAGGTCCGGTCCCTGCTGGACGCCGGCTGACGATGGCGGAGATCGGCGCGGACCGCGTCGTGGCGCTCGCCGGCGGCGTCGTGGCGCTCGCCGGCGGCGTCGGCGGGGCGAAGCTCGCCGAGGGCCTCCAGGCGATCCTCGGCAAGGGGCTGACGGTCGTCGTGAACACGGCCGACGACACCGAACGGCACGGCCTGCTCGTCTGCGCCGATCACGACACCGTGATGTACACGCTCGCCGGGCTCGAGAACCCGGAGTGGGGCTGGGGTCTGGCAGGCGACACCTGGGCGGCGATGGGCGCGCTCGAGCGACTCGGCGAGGAGGGCTGGTTCCGGCTCGGCGACCAGGACCTCGCGACGCACGTCGTCCGGACGCGGCGGCTCCGGGAGGGCGAGCGGCTGACCGACGTCTGCCGGGACCTCCAGCGCCGGTTGGGCGTCCGGGCCGCGATCCTGCCGATGACCGACGACCCGGTCCGGACCCGCGTCCGGACCGACGACGGCTGGCTGGACTTCCAGGACTACTTCGTCCGGCTCCGCCAGGCGCCGGAGGTCCACGAGGTCGAGTTCGCCGGGATCGAGGCCGCCCGCCCGACCCGGGAGGTGACGTCCGCGCTGGAAGCGGCCACGGTGATCGTGATCGCCCCGTCGAACCCGATCGTCTCCGTCGGGCCGATCCTGGCGGTGCCCGGGGTCCGGGACCGGATTCTCGCCGCCCGCGATCGTGGCGCGGCCGTGGTCGCGGTGAGCGGCATCGTCGGCGGCAAGGCGCTGAAGGGCCCGGCCGACCGGATGCTCGCGAGCCTCGGCCACGAGCCGAGCGCGCCGGGCGTGGCTCGCATCTACGCCGACCTGATCGACACCTTCGTCCTCGACACCGTCGACGCGACGCTCGCCCCCGCCGTGGAGGCACTCGGCGTTCGAGCCGTCGTCGCCGACACGATCATGACCGACGACGCGTCACGCGCCCGGCTTGCCGCCGACGTCCTTGCCGCGGTTCGGACGGATCGGGGCTGACCAGTCGTACAGGGTGTCGTCGACGGATGGGAACCGCGGCCGATAGGTCCCCAGGAACCAGCGCACGTTGCTGCGGCTCCGGAGGGCGAGCACGAGCGGGATCGCGATCCCGACGACGAGCCCGGCGACGATCGAGCCATTCATCGCCATCTGGCCGAATGCGTTCAACGCCAGCCCGACGACGAGCCCCCCGAGCACGCCGTCGATGACGGCCACCATCCCGGGCATCGTCACGATCCAGTGGGCAGCGGCGCTGCCCGGCCGGTGGACGCCGAACGTCTTCTCCATGCCGGCGGGGTCGTCCGTGTGGCCGCTGATGAAGTAGGGCTCGAGGCCCGGGGTCATCTCGAGGTACGCGTGGCGGATCCGGTTCATCCCGGCCACCCAGACGACGTCCTCGCCGTTCACCTCGTCGAGCCGGGTGAACGTGGCCAGTCCGACGAACAGGGCGACCGGCAGCATCACGAGGGCGAACGCGACGAACTGCTCGCCGAAGTCGGTCGCCTGGCCGACGAGCGCCAGCGCGACCGCGGTCGCCGAGACGACCGACAGGAACAGACCGGCCCGGCTGAACGACTCGTTCCAGCTCAGCGACCGGGTCGCGAGCAGGCTCCAGTGCTCGGTCGAGAGGATCTGCATCGCCCGCGGGTCGTCGAAGGGATTCGGCCCGGGCGGCTCGCCGCTGGTGGCGACCGGGACGTCGGCGGACGGGACGGGCTGGTGTTCCTGCATCGGGCGGGTACCTCCTGCCCGCGAGGATACGCAGCGGTTGACAGGCGCTCGTCGAGATCGCACAGTCCGCGCGTGCACTCGACCCGGATCCTTCGCGCGGCCCGGAACCGGCAGCCCTCCCCGAGGGTGAGCCCGGCCTGACGACGCGCGCCCGAGCGGGCGCCTCACGAAGCCCTCGCCCTCGGCACGGCCGGGGGCTTGTTCATGTCCGGAACCGATCCCCGACCGCCGGCGGCACCATGCACACTGGAGTCACCGAGATGGACCCGACGTTCCTCCTCCGCGGCCTGATCATCGGCTTCACCGTGGCCGCGGCGGTCGGCCCGATCAGCATCCTCGTCCTCCGCCGAACGCTCGCCCACGGGCAGGTCTACGGGCTCGCTTCCGGGACGGGCGTGGCGCTCGCCGACGCGAGCTACGGCGGCATCGCGGCCTTCGGGCTCACGGCGATCACCGCCGTCCTCGTCGGCGCCCGACAGGGCCTGGCCCTGGTCGGTGGCCTGTTCCTGGTCTGGCTCGCGATCCGGACGATGCTCGCGAGACCCGCGACCGAGGAGGCGGCCGTCCGCGATCGACCCGGTCTGTTCGGGGCGTTCGTTTCGATCTACGGGCTGACGATGACGAACCCGATGACGATCCTGTCGTTCGCCGGGATCTTCGCCGCGCTCGGGCTCGCCGGGCGGAGCGCCGGCGAGGCGGCGCTGCTGACGCTCGGGGTGTTCCTCGGCTCGGCCGCCTGGTGGGTCGGGCTGACGTTCGCCGTGAGTCGCCTGCGATCGCGGCTCACCGCGACGGTGCTCCTGTGGGTCAACCGGATCTCGGGCGCCGTCCTGCTGGTCTTTGGGCTCGCGGCGATCTGGCTGGCCTTCACCGGGGCCTGAACGCGACGTGGTCCGCCACGTCCGATTGGTGCATAGGCCCTAGCATTCGGTCATGCCCAGGCTCGCCCCCGACGAGCGACCCGTCGTCGCGATCATCCCCGTCGGCGCCCTCGAGGGCGCGAAGTCGCGGCTCGGCGCCGTCCTGGATGCCGAGGAGCGCCTCGAGCTGACGACCCGACTGGCGCGGGCCACGATCGCCGCCTGCGTCGCCACGCCGGCGATCGCGGAGACGCTCGTGGTCACGCCCGACGACGCGGTGCGGGAGCTGGCGGTGGAGCTCGGGGCGCGGCCGATCCGGCAGCGCGACGGCGGGCTGAACCGCGGCATCGACGCGGGCCGGGAGGAAGCCCTCGCCGGCGGAGCGGCGGCCGTCCTGATCCTGCCCATCGACCTGCCGGAGGTCTCGCCGGCGGCGATCGAGACCGTGCTCGACGCCCTCGCCGAGCCGTGCCGACCGCTGGTCGCGATCGTGGCCGACCGCCACGGCCGGGGCACGAACGCCCTGCTGCTGGCCCCGCCGGACGCGATCGACACCTGCTATGGCGGCGACAGCCGGGCGGCCCACGTCGCCGCCGCCCGCGGGGCCGGGGCGACGCTGATCGAGCTGGGCGGGCCCCTGGCCCTGGACCTCGACACGCCCGATGACCTCCTCCTCGCCGAGTCGAGCCTCCGGTCGGCCGAGCCGGTCGATGTCGGCTGAGGGCCGGGTCGAGGCGATCGCCCTCGCGGGCATCCCCGAGGTCGTGCCGGGCGACGATCTCGGCCGGCTGATCGGCGACGCGCTGGACCGGACGCCGGGCGTGCTCCCGCTCCGGCCCGACGACGTGGTCGTCGTCACCCAGAAGGTCGTCTCGAAGGCCGAGGGCGCGATCGTCGACCTCACGGAGGTCGAGCCGCGTGCCGATGCCGTCGCCTTCGCCGAACGGTGGGATCGCGATCCGCGCCAGATCGAGGTCGTGCTCCGGGAGGCCCGCCGGGTCGTCCGGATGGAGCACGGCGTCCTGATCACCGAGACGCCCCACGGCTTCATCTGCGCGAACGGCGGGGTCGACGCCTCGAACGTCGGGCCGGAGAGTGGCTCGATCGTGACGCTCCTGCCGACCGACCCGGACGCGTCGGCGGCTTCGATCCGGGCGGCCGTACGGGACCGGTTCGGCGTCGACGTCCCGGTCATCGTGTCGGACTCGTTCGGCCGGCCGTGGCGCTGGGGGATCACCGACGTCGCGATCGGCGTGTCCGGCCTG
>DATBGP010000031.1:0-4425 GCA_036557925.1 Candidatus Limnocylindrales bacterium
TCGTCGACTTCGCCATCGCGCTCCTCCCCGCTGCGCCCGTGCGGTCCGCCGAGCCTACAACCCGAACAGGCGGATCGCCGTCTCGCCCCGGATCGCGTCGCGCTGGTCGGCGGGCAGGTTCGCCGTGTTCGCGAGCGACCCGGCGACGTCGTGGACCTGGTGGGGCCAATCGGTCCCGAAGAGGACGCGATCGACACCCACCACGGAGACGAGGTAGCGCAGCGCCCCGAGGTCGTAGGTGATGCAGTCGTACCAGATCCGCCAAAAGTAGTCGGTGGGACGCGCGGTCATCCGGCGGCGCTAGGCCAGCTCCACGGCATCGCCCTTCTCGAACCGGCCGACGAGGTAGGGGAGCGTGCCCCCGCCGTGCGCGGCGATGAGCTTCAGGTTCGGATACCGGTCGAGGAAGCCGTCGAAGATCATCCGGACGAACGCGAGGGTCGTGTCGAACATGAACCCGACCGACCAGCTCAGGTCGTACCGGCCCATGTCCATGAGGTCCGCGCCGGGCGGCTCGCCGGGATGGACGAGCACCGGGAGCGCGCGCCGGTCGATCTCCCGCCAGATCGGCTCGAAGGCGGGTTCCGTCAGGCTCCGGCCGGCGACGTTGGCGAGCACCATGACCCCGACGGCTCCCTCGTCGCAGCTGCGGGCCAGCTCCTCGATCGCCCGATCCGGGTACTCCCACGGCAGCGAGGCGAACCAGCGGATGCGGTCGGGGTAGGCGCGCTGGGCCTCCGCCATCGAGGCGTTCGACTCGCGCGCCGCCTCGGAGCTGGTCTCCTCGCCGCCCCAGTAGACGTTCGGGCAGGTCAGGGACACGATCGAGAGGTCGATCCCGGCGCCATCCATCTCGCGCCGGCGGATCTCGTAGTCGAAGTGGCCCGGCTGCGGGAAGACGACCGGCGTCGCGCCGCGGAAGACCTCCTCGCGGCCGTCCGGCCGGACCTGGATTCCGTACGGCTCGCCCCGCGTCCGCACGAGCTCCAGCCAGCGCCGGGTGAACATGTGGGTGTGGACGTCGACGATCGGCATCGCCGCCGAACGATACCGCCGGGCTGCGCGACGGGACGACGCCCACCGGGCACAATGGGCCGATGACCGATCTTGCGAATGCCCCCGCACGCGCGGTCGCTCCGCCGCCGGCCGGCTCGGACGCGACCGTCGACCTCGAGCCCTACCGGGTCGAGCTCACCGCCTATTGCTACCGGATGCTGGGCTCGGCCTTCGAGGCCGAGGACGCCGTCCAGGAGACGTTCATCCGCGGCTGGCGCGGGTTCGCCGCCTTCGAGGGCCGATCGAGCGTCCGGTCGTGGCTCTACCGGATCGCGACGAATGTCTGCCTGGACATGCTCGGAGCGAGCCAGCGTCGCGCCCGTCCCGTCGACATGCAACCCGCCCGCAGCGCCGACAACCCGCTGCCCGACGCCCTCCCCGAGGACGTCTGGATCGAGCCGGTGCCGGACGCCCGGGTCGTCCCGGCAGAGACGGATCCGGCCGAGGTCGCGATCGCCCGCGAGTCCGTCCGCCTGGCGTTCGTGGCCGCCCTCCAGAACCTGCCCCCGAAGCAGCGCGCGGTCCTCGTGCTGCGCGAGGTCCTCCACTGGCACGCGGACGAGGTCGCCGAGCTCCTCGACACGACCGTGGCCTCGGTGAACAGCGCGCTCCAGCGTGCCCGGGCGACCCTCGGCTCCCGGAACCTCGACGCCGCAGAGCCGGCGAAGCCGCTCGACGACGAGCAGCAGGCCCTGCTCGACCGCTACGTGAGCGCCTTCGAGCGCTACGACATGGACGCCCTGACCGCCCTGCTCCGCGAGGACGCGGAGTGGTCGATGCCGCCCTACGACATGTGGCTCCAGACCCACAACGACATCGTGAAGTGGTGCCTGGGGCCCGGGATCGGCTGCAAGGATTCGCGCCTGATCCCGACCGCTGCGAACGGGATGCCGGCCTACGGCCAGTACAAGCCGGATCCGGCGGGCGGGCTGGCGCCGTGGTCGCTCCAGGTCGTGGAGCTCGACGGCCGGCGGATCAAGGCGATCACGTTCTTTCTCGACACGCAGCGCTTCTTCCCGATGTTCGGGCTCCCGCCGCATCTCGACTGAGCGGTCAGCGCCGCCGCGGGTCGAAGGAGGACGGGAGCACCCGGGTCAGCCCGCTGAGGGCAACCAGCTCGACGAGCTCGGGTGGGGCGTTCACGAGCCGGATCGAGCGGCCCTCCCGGCGGGCGACGAGGGCGAACCGGGCGAGCGCATCCACGGTGCCGACGTCGCAGCGCTTGAGCGCCCGCACGTCGACGTCGACGACCTCAGGTCCCGACGGCGGCTCCGGGGCGTGCTCGGGCGCAGGCTCGGACGAGCTCAACCACGACCTCCTGCCCACCAGACGACCCCGCGGAGCGCAATTCATCGGTCCGAGCGGACGTCGCGAGCGCCTGAACGTTCGCCCACGCGCCAACCGGTCCGACACCGATGAGTTCGGCCCGTCCCCGTCGTCCCCATTCGAGAAGCACAGCACCACGACACTGCCCACTCGTGGAGGACCATCGTGAGCATCGACACCACCAGCACCAGCCTCGTCGAGTCCCTTCGGGGCCGCGTCCGCGGCCGGGTCATCGGCCCGGACGACGCCGACTACGACCAGCTCCGGACGATCACCACCGGCGAGTACGACCTCCATCCCGCGGCGATCGTCCGCGTCGTGGACGCCGCCGACATCGGCGCGGCCATCGCCGCCGGGCGCGAGCTCGGGCTCGAGATCGCCGTCCGCAGCGGCGGTCACAGCGGCGCCGCCCACGGCTCCACCGCGGGCGGCCTCGTCATCGACCTGCGCGAGCTCAAGGAGCTCGACATCGACCTGGACGGACGGACGGCCTGGGCCGGCGCGGGCCTGACCGCGATCGAAGTCACGGCGCCGCTCGCGGAGCACGGCCTCGCGGTCGGTTTCGGCGACACCGGCTCGGTCGGGATCGGAGGCATCACGACCGGCGGTGGCGTCGGGTACCTCTACCGGAAGCACGGCCTGACGATCGACAGTCTCCTCGCCGCGGAGGTCGTGACGGCCGATGGCGCGGTCCATCAGGTGGACGCCGACCACGAGCCCGACCTCTTCTGGGCGATCCGGGGCGGGGGCGGAAACGTCGGCATCGTCACCAAGTTCCGGTTCCGGCTCCACGACCTGCCCGGGATCGTCGGCGGGATGCTGATCCTGCCGGCCAGCGCCGACACGGTCGCCGGCTTCGTCGCCGCGGCGGACGCGGCCCCGGACGAGCTCTCGACGATCGCGAACGTCATGCCCTGCCCGCCGATGCCGTTCGTCCCCGAGGAGCGGCACGGCGAGGTCGTGATCTTCGCCATGCTGGTCTGGGCCGGCGATCCGGCGGCAGCCGATGCAGCGCTCGCGCCGTTCCGGCGACTCGGGACTCCCCTGGCGGACATGATCCATCCGGGCCCGCTGACCGACATCTACCCGCCGGAGGACGAGAGCTACCACCCCACGGCGTTCGCCCGGAACTTCTTCATGGACACCATCGACCGCGACGATGCGGAGCTGATGGTCACGCAGCTGCGGGCCTCCGACGCGGCGATGCGCGTCGTCCAGATCCGCGTCCTCGGTGGCGCCGGGTCGCGCGTTCCGAACGACGCCACGGCCTACGGTCACCGGAGCAGCCGGATCATGCTGAACGTCGCGGCCTTCTATGAGGGCGAGGCGGACCGGCTGGTCCGGAAGGCCTGGGTGGAGGGGCTGATCGACGGTCTCCGCCAGGACGACGACGGCGTGTACGTGAACTTCCTCGTCGACGAGGGCGAGGCCCGGATCCGCGCGGCGTATCCGGGGGCGACGTGGGACCGGCTCGCCGCGATCAAGCGCCGCTACGACCCGGAGAACGTCTTCCATCGGAACCAGAACGTGCCGCCGGCGGCCGCCTGATGGGCCGCCTCGTCTACTCGATGATGGTGTCGCTGGACGGGTTCGTCGAGACGCCGGACCACTCGCTCGACTGGGTGATCATCGATGACGAGATCCACGGCTTCGCCAACGAGCAGGCGCGGGCGTCCGCGCTGGACATCTACGGCCGCGGGATGTGGGAGACGATGACCTACTGGGCGACGGCCGACCAGAACCCGGGCGAGCCGCCGGTCCAGGTGGAGTTCGCGAAGATCTGGCAGGCGATGCCGAAGCTCGTCGTCTCGCGCAGCCTCGAATCCGTGGACGGCCCGAACGTCCGGCTCGTGCGGGACGACGGAGTCGAGGTGGTCCGCCGGCTCGCCGCCGAGACCGACGGCGAGGTCGCGGTCAGCGGGGCGACCCTGGCCGGGTCCCTGATCCGGGCCGGCCTCGTCGACGAGTTCCGGCTCTTCACGAACCCCGTCTCGATCGGCGCGGGCACGCCCTATCTCCCGCAGGGCGCGCCGCGCCGATCCC
>DATBGP010000032.1:0-12695 GCA_036557925.1 Candidatus Limnocylindrales bacterium
GACCTTGAGGTCGTCCGCGGTGATCGGGCTGCCGTCGCGCCTCGTCGCGAGGACCATCCGGCCGAGCCGCGTTCGCAGGTCGGCAAGGTCGGAGGCGAGGGCCAGCACGGCCATCACCTCGGACGCGACCGTGATCACGAACTGGGTCTGGCGCGGGTAGCCGTTCTCCTTGCCGCCCAGGCCCACGACCACGTCCCGGAGCGCGCGGTCGCTGATGTCGAGGACGCGCGGCCAGAGGATGTTGAGCGGGTCGATCCCGAGGGCGTTGCCGTGGTGGATGTGGTTGTCGAGGAACGCCGCGGCGAGGTTGTGCGCCGCCCCGATCGCGTGGACGTCGCCGGTCAGGTGGAGGTTGAAGTCCTCCATCGGGATGACCTGGCTGTAGCCGCCGCCGGCGGCACCGCCCTTGATGCCGAACACGGGCCCGAGCGACGGCTGGCGGATGCAGACCGCCGCCTTCCGGCCGATCCGGTTCAGGCCCTGGGCCAGCCCGACCGTCGTGGTGGACTTGCCCTCCCCGAGCGGCGTCGGGCTGATCGCGGTGACGACGACGTACTTGCCGCGCGGGTTGGTGGCCTCGAGCCGCTCGATCCCGGCGAGCGTGACCTTCGCCTTCGTATGCCCGTACGGCTCGACCTCGTCGTCGTGGAGGCCCAGCTCGCGGGCGACGTCGAGGATCGGCCGAGGTGTGACGGAGCGGGCGATCTCCAGGTCGGACGGGAAGCTCATCGATCCCCTCGTGCGGCGGCGGGGTCCGGGCCCGCGGCGGCGGGTTCCGGTGCCGCGGCGGTGTCGGGAACGGTGGCAGGGTCCGCGGCCGATGGCATCCCCGGCGCATGGGGCGGGACGCGGCGGGCGACGTGAGCGACGTCTCGCTCCTCCGCCTCCTCCTGGCCGCGCGCCGCCCGGACGAGGTGGGCGAGCAGCAGCGCGTTCGTCAGCGGGCCGACGCCGCCGGGCACCGGCGTGATCGCCGAGGCGACGCCTCGTGCCGATTCGAAGTCGACGTCCCCGACGAGCGCCCCATCGACCACGTTGATCCCGACGTCCACGACCACCACGCCGCGGCGGAGCATCTCGCCGCGGATCAGGCCCGGATGCCCGACCGCCACGACGAGGATCTCGGCGCCCTTGACCTCCTTCGCGAGGTCGCGCGTCCGCGAGTGGCACACCGTCACGGTCGCGTTCTCGCGAACGAGGAGGAAGGCCGCCGGCATGCCGACCACGGCCGACCGGCCGACCACGACCGCGCGCTTGCCTTCGATCTCGATCCCGGAGCGCCGCAGGATCTCGACGGCGGCGTGGGCCGTCGCCGGGAGGAAGCCGTCGTAGCCGAGGCGGAGGAGGCCTGCGTTCAGCGGATGGATCCCGTCGATGTCCTTGGCCGGATCGATCGCGTCGATGACGCTCCGCAGCCGGATCGTGGGCGGCAGGGGCATCTGGACGATGATCCCGTTCACCCGCGGGTCCGCATTCAGCTCGCGGATCGCCTCGACGAGGCTGGCCTCGGATGCCTCGCCATCGACCTCGACGAGCCGGCCCTCGATGCCGACCTTCTCGCAGCTCCGGAGGATCTGCTGGAGGTAGACCATCGACGGCGCGTCGCGACCGCAGATCACGACCGTGAGGACCGGCGGATGGCCGTGCCGCGCCGTGTACGCGGCCACGTCCTCGGCGACGGCGTGCCGGATCTCCGCCGCGATCGGTCCGCCCTGGAGGAGTCGAGCGCCCCCGCGCGGCATCAGATCGTCATTCGGACAACGGCTCGCGAGTCCCGCCCTCGCGCACGAGCTGATGGACGGATGCGGCAAGCTCCTCGATGTCGTCGAGCAGTCGCATGACGTGCGCCGTGGTCTCGCCGGCCCAGGATTCATCGCCGACGGAGGGCAGGTTCACGATCACGTTCGCGGCGGCTCCGCGACCGGCGGCCTCGCCGAGCAGGGCTGCGACGTCGAGGTCGCTGGAGGCGTTGACGTTGCTCCGGCCGACGAGCGACTCCGCGGACGCGACCAGCTCCAGGCAGGCCTCCACTGTCACGAGCGGGACCTCCGCGGCTCGCCGCGCCGCGGCGCTCATCGCCTGCTTCCGGACGGCCTGCTCGGCGTCGGTCTCCTTCGGCAGCTTGATCGCGGCCGAGTACTCGGCATAGGCCTCCGCGTCCTCGTCGGCGAGCTCAAGCAGCCGGCCCGCCAGCCGTCGCCCCGCTTCCGTCGATCGCGCGTGCAGCGCGGCGTGCTCGGCATACTTCGGTCGCGCTTCCGAGAGCGACGCGACCATCGCGACGAGCGCGGCTCCGAGCGACGCGGCCACGGCCGAGGCGCTGCCGCCGCCGGGGACGGGCGCCGAGGAGGCGAGCTCGTCGACGAACTCGCCGACGGTCAGGTCGCGAAAGGAACGGGGCGTTCGGGGATCGGCCATGGGCCGATTGTAGGTGGCGCCGACCCCCGCGACGGAGCGCGGAGGCCGGCCGGTGTGGGGTCGGCGACGGGACGAGAGCGGTACCGGCGCCCCCGTCCCGCGGCATCCGACCGGCTCGCGCGGGGGGCACCCCGTTCGAGCCATGCCCCAATCGCGGCCCGGCTGCTCAGGCCGGGACGCGTGGGAGCGGGAGGGAATGGTTCGTCAGGCGGCGCGGAGCCGATCGTCCAGCGCGGTGATCGTCCAGCGGCGCGATCGATGCTGGTAGGTCAGCGACAGGCGGGCGCGTGGCGTCTCGACCTCGAAGAGCGTCCGTGGGCCGGTGATCACCGGATACGCGGCGGCTTCCTCGCGGACGGCGGCAAGACGGGTGACGGGCAGACGCTCGTCGCCCCAGGTGATCTCTCGTGGGGTTCCATCGAACCAGCCGGTCCGCACATGGACCTCCACTGGTTCGACCCGGATCATGGCCATTCCAGGCTCCTTCGCGGCGGGATCGCATTGGGCTTCGCGTCCGTCGTCGGGGCACTTCGGCGACTGGAACGTCTGTTCGGTTCTGACGCCATCCTGCATCGAACGGGTGTTCGATGTCAAGCGTCGTCGAGCCGATCCTCCGCGTCCGTCGTGTCACCTACGCTGTCACGGCCGTCATCGTCCGGATGGGCGTCCGGGTCGACGTCGGGAGCCTCGTCGAACCCGTCCGCGACCTCCACCGAGCGCGGATCCACCGGCGTCATCGGGTCGCGCTCGAACGGTGCCGGAAGTCGCGAGCCCACGAGCCTCGCGCGCGTGATCGCCCGCTCCCCGTAGCGATGGCGCAGCGCGTCGGTCGCCTGGACCACCCGCCGGCGTCGGGGATCGTCGGCGTCGAACAGCGACAGCTGCTCGCGCTCGCCGAGGCCGCTCGCGGTCACGCCGAGCAGGCGAATCCGGATGCCGCGCACCTCCGGTCGGGCAAGGTCCAGCGCCGTCCGGAAGATCGGGTCGGTCAGATCGGTCGGCTCCGTCAGCGTCCGCTGACGGGTGATCGTCCGGAACGTCGTGTCGCGGATCTTCACCGTGATCGTCGTCGCCCGGACACCGCTGTCGCGGAGCCGCCCGGCGACGCCTTCGCTCATCCCGAGCAACGTCCGCTCGATCTGCTCCGGGTCGGACGTGTCGACGTCGAACGTGTGCTCGTGGCCGATCGACTTCGCCGGCTCGCGACCCGCCACCGGATCGGCATCGAGGCCGCGGGCCCGATCGCCGAGCATCGGCCCCATCTTCCCGAACCGCCGCTCGAGGAGGTCCGCGGGCAGGGCGGCAAGGTCGCCGATCGTCCGGACGCCGTCGTCGCGGAGGACCGCGGCGGACTTCGCTCCGACGCCCCACAGCCGGCCGATCTCGAGCGGGGCGAGGAACCCGGCCTCGGTTCCGGGCGGGACGACGACCAGGCCGTCCGGCTTCCGCAGGTCCGAGGCGATCTTCGCGACGAGCTTCGTGGTGGCGACCCCGACCGAGATCGTGAGATCGACTGCCCCCCGGACCTCGTCCTTGATCCGCCGGCCGATCGCCTCGCCGTCGCCGAACAGGCTCCGCGAGCCGGTGACGTCGAGGAACGCCTCGTCGATCGAGATCGGCTCGACCTGCGGCGTGAAGCGACGGAGCACCGCCATCACCTCGCGACTGACGGCCTGGTACTTCGCGCCGTCGACGGGGAGGAAGACGCCGTGCGGGCAGAGCCGGCCGGCGGTCCGGAGGGGCATCGCCGAGCGGACGCCGAAGACCCGTGCCTCGTAGCTGGCCGTGCTGACGACGCCGCGATCGTTCGGCCCGCCGCCACCGACGATCACCGGCTTGCCGCGGAGCTCCGGCCGGTCGCGCTGCTCGACCGCCGCGAAGAACGCGTCGAGGTCGACATGCAGGATCGTCCGGACGGGCGGCGGCTCGGTCACCCGCCGATCATCGCACCGCCGTCAGCCGGTTTCGACCGGATGTTCGGTCGCTCGCCTCGTCCCCGCGGGCCGGGGCGCGCCCACATCCATCCCCCGGACCGGCGGCCCGGCCAGATGCCCACCGGAGGAACGTTGGACCGCTCGATCGGCCGGATCGACCGCCATCGGGACCATGATCAGCCCGTGGCAGCTACCAGTGAGCTGATCCAGCCCGCCTCGCGGGTTGAGCTCGACCGAGTGTTCCCCGGATGGGCACTCGACCAATTGCCCGACCGCCATCCACGCGAGTTCCGCGGCGATGTGCTCGGACAGTCAGTGGAGGACTGTTGCGGCAACCACACGCAGCCGGCGCGGGCCGGCATGTCGGCGCGTCAGTCCTCGGCAGCTACCGGGTCGCTACGAGTCGCCCGAACCCCGAGGGCGACACGATCCAAGAGTCCCTGGGTGACTGTTCGAGCAGGTCCGCCGAGAGAGCAGGTCGGTGGCGCCGATGCTCGGGGCGGGTCGGCGCGCATCGGCCCGGCGCCGGTCAGCCGCGGAATGCCGCCGAGAGCTCGGGCCGGGAGCCGGAGTCGGCGAGCGTCAGCCCTTCGGCTCGACGACGACCGTGACCTCCGGCGCGAGGCCCTGGTAGACCTTGATCGCGACCTTGTAGGTGCCGAGCGACTTCAGCGGCTCCTCGAGGTCGATCTTGTGGCGGTCGATCTCGATGCCGCGGCGGGCCAGCGCATCGGCGATGTCCTTCGAGGTGATCGAGCCGTAGAGCTTGCCGCCCTCGCCGACCTTCACGCCCATCGTCAGCGTCGTCGACCCGATCCGGGTCGCGGCGATGTCGGCCTCTTCGCGCTCGCGCTTGCGCTTGTCCTCGCGACTGGCGATGTCGTGCTGCCAGGCGCGGTAGGCGCCGCCGGCGGCCGGCACGGCCACGCCCTGCGGGATGAGGAAGTTCGTGGCGTAGCCGTCGGCCACGTTCTTCATCTCGCCGCTCTTGCCGAGCTTGGCGACGTCCTTGGTCAGGATGACCTTCACCCGATTGGTTCCTCCCTGTTGATCCAGCCGCGTAGTCGCGGGCCCATGCCCGACTGCTCGATCGCGGCGCTCGCCTGGCCGACCAGCTGCGGAACGCGGCGGATCGTCCTGCGGACCGGGCCCGGCGTCAATCGCCGGATCCGGGCCACGTCCTGCTCGAACGCCGAGCGATCGATCCCGAGCTCGGCCAGCTTCTCGTGCAACAGCTCCTCCGGCACCCCGTCGAGGAAGAGGTCCACGGCAAGGATCACGACGACCAGGTCGTCGAGGCCACCGAGGATCGGGATCTCGTCGGGAATGATGTCGCGCCCGACGAGCAGATAGCCCGCGGCCCCGGCAAGCATCGCCTTCCGGGACGCCGGCGTCCGATCGTCGAGCACCAGCGAGACCATCAGCCGGGCGTACTGCGGCGCTCGACTCGCGAGCGGCATGAATGCCATGAGGCCGACGGCGCGACTGAGGGCGACCGACGAGCGACTCCTGGGTTGGCGGTTCTTCGCCGGGGCCATCGGATCCTCGCGCTGGGGACTCGTCCGCGCACGTGCGCGACCGACCGGGCCGAGAGTCTATCAGCCCGCTCCGCTGGCGCCTTCCCGGCTCGGCCGGGACAGCGATCTTGACATCGAACGTCCGTTCGGTATCATGCCCGCAGGACAAGGAGGCGCCGGTGACCAAGCACGATGCCGACCGGAAGGTCAGGATCCTGGACTACATCGCGGCGACGCTGCGCGCCCGCGGCTATCCACCGTCGGTCCGGGAGATCGCGAAGGCCGTCGGCCTCGCCTCCACGTCCGCCGTGCACCATCACCTGCTGATCCTGGAGCGCGAGGGCTACCTGGAGCGCGGCGCGGCGCAGTCCCGGGCGATCCGGCTCACGCCGTATGCGGCGATCCGTCTCGGCCTGGCCGCCGAGCTCGTCCCGCAGGCCGTCGCGATGGAGTCGCACGTGCTGCCGGTGGTCGGCGAGATCGCGGCCGGCGGGCCGATCGAGGCCTACCAGGACGCGTCCGAGACGATCGGCATCCCGGACATGCTCGCGCCGTCCGGCGACGCGTACGTGCTGAAGGTCCGCGGCGATTCGATGATCGAGGCCCACATCGCCGATGGGGATTTCGTCCTGATCCGGCCGCAGTCCACCGCGCGGAACGGCGACATCGTCGTGGCCCAGGTCGAGGAGAACGCGGTCACCCTCAAGCGGTTCTTCAAGGAGAAGGACAAGATCCGTCTCCAGCCCGCCAACGCCGCCTATCCGGCGATGTTCTACGACGACGTCCGCATCCAGGGAAAGCTCATCGGGGTCATCCGCCGCCTCGATTGACGGTCGTCGAACGGGTCCGGTTGGTTCCGTCCACACGGTTTCCACATCGGGCTAACCAGCGGCCCCGATTCGGTGGATGAACTTCGGGGACAACTCCCTACCGGGCACACCGGGCCGGCCGTGACACTGGAGGTGTCACAGTCCGCCGCCATCGTCCGAGGTGCCCGTGATCGATCGACTGCCGCCCCAGAGCCTCGAGGCCGAGCAATCGGTCCTCGGCGCGATCCTCATCGACCGTGATGCGGTCGTCGAGGTCGCCGAGTTCCTCCGGCCTGCGGACTTCTACCGGCAGGCGAACGGCAGGATCTTCGAGGCCGTGCTCGAGCTGTTCGAGCGTCGCGAGCCGATCGACATCGTCACCGTCGCGGAAGCGTTGGAACGGTCCGAGGATCTCGAGAGCGTCGGGGGCCGGGCCTATCTCTCCAGCCTCTCGAACTCCACGCCGACGGCCGTCCATGCGGTCCAGTACGCGCGGATCGTCGAGCGCAAGGCCGTCCTCCGGAACCTGATCGGGGCGGCGGGCCGGATCGCCGGCATCGGCTACGAGGACCCGGCCGAGATCCAGGAGGCGATCGATCGCGCGGAGGCGGAGCTCTTCGCCGTCAGCCAGAAACGGGTCGACGTCGGCTTCGCGAAGCTGGACTCGCTGCTCCACCAGGCCTACGACCGGCTCGACTATCTCCATGCCCACCGCGGCGAGATCAGCGGCATCCGGACCGGCTTCACGGACCTGGACGCGCTGACGACCGGCCTCCAGAAGAGCGACCTGGTGATCGTCGCGGCCCGGCCGAGCGTCGGCAAGACGAGCTTCGCGTTGAACATCGCCGAGCACGCCGCCGTCCGCGACAAGCGGAGCGTCGGCATCTTCAGCCTCGAGATGAGCAAGGAGCAGCTCGTCCTCCGCCTCCTGTCGAGCGTCGCGAACATCGACAGCCAGCGTCTCCGGACCGGCTTCCTCGAGGAGATGGACTTCACGAAGATCGCGCCCGCGATGAACGCCCTGTCGGAAGCCCCGATGTTCATCGACGACACGCCGAACATCTCCACGATGGAGCTCCGGACGAAGGCGCGTCGGCTCCAGGCGGAGGCCGGCCTGGACCTCGTCATCGTCGACTACCTCCAGCTCATGCAGGCCCAGACGACGACACGCGACGCCAACCGCGTCCAGGAGGTCTCGGAGATCTCGCGCGGGCTCAAGGCGCTCGCCCGGGAGCTGAGCGTGCCGGTCATCGCCCTGTCGCAGCTCAGCCGCCAGCCGGAGATGCGCGAGTCGAAGGAGCCGCGCCTGTCGGACCTCCGCGAGTCGGGCGCGATCGAGCAGGACGCGGACCTGGTCTGCTTCCTCTGGCGCGAGAAGGAGCGCGGTTCGGACGATCAGGAACAGGACGGCGAGGTCATCAACCTCAAGCTCGCCAAGCACCGCAACGGCCCGACGGGCGAGGTCCAGCTCTGGTTCAAGAAGCGGCAGACGCGCTTCGTCTCGTACGCGGGTGAACGGTTCGCGGAGGCCGGATAGGACCGACTTCGCCGAGGCCGGATAGCGCCGGCGTCACCGGCTGTCGCCAACGCGGTCGCCGGCGAATGCGAAGGGCTACCCCTCGTACTCGAAGCCGATCTTCAAGTCCACCCGGTATTCGACGATCTCGCCGTCGCGGACCTCGGCCGTGGAGCGAAGCACCTCGACCGTCTGGATGTTCCGCACCGTCTTGGCCGCCGTCTCGACGGCGCGTCGGGCGGCATCGCTCCAGGAGTTCGGACTCCGGCCGACCATCTCGCGAACGATGATGACTCCCATGCGGTCGATCTCCTCTGGCTCGGATCCGGGGGCGGAGCGGGCGGGCCGGCGATCAGGGCCCGCGGGGTGGCGGCAGTCTAGTCCCGGAAACGTCGAGGCCGGCCCATCGGGGCCGGCCCATGTGACGGTGACTGGCGCTTCGGCGCCGGTGACGGCGGCGCCATCGACGCGTCAGACGTTGGCAGTCTCGGTGATCGTGCCGGCCCGCACCTTGTCGAAGCAGGTGCTGCAGTAGACCGGTCGGTCGTTACGCGGCGCGAACGGGACGACCGCCTGGCCGCCGCAATGGCCGCAGATCGCGGCGTGGAACTCCCGCGGGCCGCCGACGGTACGAGCGCGCTTCGCGACCGCACGACAGGAGGGACACCGCTGTGGGTCGTTCAACAGACCCTTGCTGGAGAAGAAGGCTTGTTCCCCACTCGAGAATACGAACTCACCTGCGCAATCGCGACAGGTGAGGGTCCGATCCTGGAACACCCTTTCCCGTTCCTCCTGGTGCGGCCCAATCGCCCCGGTGATTTGTCGCGGCCCCCCGCGCCGAACCGGTCTCTGCATCGACGCCGACAGGAGGGCACGCGCCGATGGGTCGACCGGGCTCGGACCCGGAACTCATGTCGCGGAGAATAGACGCGGCGTCAAGGGGTTTTCGCGCACGAAGCTCGCACGGAAATCCGCTCGCGCCGACGAGATTCGCGGCAAACACCCAGATGTCGGGCGACTCCGCCGTTCGGGCCGGGGTCAAGGGGTGCGCGCACGCACCAATCGCGCGCCTTGCGTCGGGAACCCGGGCCGAGCTTCGCGCGTCGGGCAGCCATGCCAGACCTGTCTCCCACCCTGCCCGTCGGCCGTCGCACCGTCACCGCCGCGGCCTTGATCCTCGTCCTCGCGGGCTGCGGCTCCACGGCCGCCTCCCCGACTCCCGCCGGTTCGGTCGGGCCCTCGAGCCCCCCATCCGCGGCCCCGTCGCCCACGCCGGCGCCAACCGTCGGCGCGATCGAGCACCAGACCGGCGCGACCGACGTCGTCCTGCGACTGGAAGAGGGCGGCGGCTTCGTCCCGATCGACTTCCTCGCCAGCCAGGCGCCCACCTTCACGCTCTACGGAGACGGGGTCGTCGTCTTCCAGCCGAAGGTCGAGACCTTCCCCCAGCCCGACTCCTCCGGTGTCGTCCACGGCGTGCCGTGGCGGACCGCGAAGCTCGACGAGGGCCAGATCCAGGAGCTGCTCGAGTTCGCCCTCGGCCCGGGCGGTCTCGGCGCGGCGCGCGAGTCCTACATCGACGGCGGCATCGCCGACGCCGGCAACTCGATCTTCACGATCGACGCCGGCGGGCTCGACAAGACCGTCACGATCAACGCCCTGAGCGACATGAGCCAGGGTCCGGATGCGGCGGCGCGGTCGGCGTTCTGGAAGGTCGCCGAACGGCTTCGGGACTTCGATCGCGGCGGCTCGATCTCGACCGACCCGTACCAGCCGGATCGCTACCGGGGTGTCCTGATCGAGCGGGAGCCGCAGGCCGGTCCCGGCGCGGCCAAGTGGCCGTGGACCACGATCCAGCTCGGCGACTTCAAGGCGGAGGCCCTCCCCGACGGCGGGACGAGCTTCCCGCGCCGCATCCTCACGACGGGCGACATCGACGCGCTCGAGATCGCGGACTACGCCGGCGGTCTGCAGAACATCGTCATCGCCGGCTCCGACGGCAAGTCGTACACGCTGGTCGTCCGTCCGCTCCTGGCCGACGAGCCGCGTTGATCCGCGGGTGACCGCGCGCCGAGGCCGGGATGGCTCGCCGGCTCGCCCGCTCGAAGCCACCGTGGGCGGCCAGATAAGCCGCCGTTGAGAGGCGGTCGGCACCATGCGCTGCATGGTCGACCGCCCGCGCCAGCTCGTTGACAGCCGCCGACGGGCGTCCGTATCGTTCGCGCCGCCCGATCCGGTTGCGCTCGGCCCACGGGGGAGGCTGCCCACGCGCGCGCCGATCGCCGTCGGGCCGGGTCGCGTGGTGCGTGCGATGCCCGATCGCGCCCATGCGGAACGAGGCGCCGGCGTGAGCTATCCGATCCAGCCCGGGAAGGTCCAGGCTCCCGCGCTCCGGGACGAGACGCTCGCCCGCACCCGGCTGCTGGATTGGCTCGAGGCAAAGATCCACAGCCGTGTGATCTTCGTGATCGCCGACGCCGGTTACGGCAAGACCACCCTGCTCGCCGACTTCTCGCGCCGGACCCGACATCGGACGATCTGGTACCGGCTCGACGAGGACGATCGCGATTGGGTCGGGTTCCTGTCGCATCTCGTCGCCGCGGGCCGGGAGCACGATCCGGACTTCGCCTCGCGGACCGCGGCGATGCTGCGGTCGCTCGAACCGGGCGGCCCGACGCGCGACGACGTGGTCGAGGCGTTCCTCGCCGAGCTGCCATCGCTCGCGTCCGAAGGTGCCGCGCTGATCTTCGACGACTTCCACCTGGCCGATGAGGTCGCCGACGTCCGCCAGATCGCCCGCGAGATCGTCAGCCGTGCGCCCGAGCGCCTCACGGTCGTCTTCGCCAGCCGCCGTCAGCCGCAGGTGCCGGTCTCGAAGCTCCGCGCGATGGGCGAGGTGGCGGAGCTCGGGATCCCGGACCTGCGCTTCTCCGACGCGGAGCTCGAGCAGCTCTTCCGGGAGACCTACAAACGCCCGCTCGAGCCGGACGTGCTGGCCGATCTGGCCCAGCGCACCGAGGGCTGGGCGGCATCGCTGACCCTCGTCCAGGCCGCGTTGCGCGAGCGATCGCCGTCCGAGACCCGATCCTTCATCCGGAGCCTGTCCGGCGCCCGCGACGAGCTCCACGACTACCTCGCCGAGGAGGTGGTCGGCGACCTGCCGCAGATCCACCAGCAGTTCCTGATGCGGACCTCCGTGCTCCAGGTCGTGACGCCGGAGCTCGCACAGGTCGCGACCGGGCTGGCGGCAGTCGAGGTCCAGTCGCTGGTTTTGGAGTCGGAGCGGCTGGGGCTGCTGGGCCGCCGCCCGAACCGTCGCTCCACCGCGCAGCGCTACCACCCGCTGGTGCGCGAGTTCCTGGAGGCGCGGCTGCTACGCGAGGTCGGTCGCGCCGGCGTCGACGAGCTGCACGTCACCGTCGCCCGCTGGGCCGAGTCCACGGACTGGCGCACCGCTGCTCACCACTTCGCGTCGGCCCAACGCTGGGAGGACCTCCAGCGCGTCCTCGACAACAACGTCGAGACGATCGTCGCGTCGGGCGCCTTCGCAGCAGCTCTCGAATTCGCGCGCGTGCTGCCGGACATCTCGAAGTCGGTGACGGGGATAGTCATTCAATCGCGGCTTGCAAATTCGGAGGGAGACTACGAGAAGGTCGCTGAACTCGCCGAGATGGCCTCTGCCCTTGATCCCGGCAGCGATGTCGTGATGGCGAACCTAGTGCAGGCGCGAATGGTGCGGGGTCGCTATGCGGAAGCGGCCGACCTCGCCGACGACCTGATGAGAATTGCCACGTCCCCGCTGCTGCGTGATGTCGGCATCGCAACCAAGGCGCTGGTCAACAGCTCAATTGATGGCGATCTCGCTGAGTCGATCGAAACCTGTGAATCCCTCGCCGAACGCTGTCACGCAGACGGCCTTCTCCATTTCGAAGGGGTCAGCTGGCTTAACGCCGCGCTGCTCAATCTTGCGGCCGGAAGTTGGGAGCGCGCCCTCGCATGCGCGGGACGAGCCATCGACGCATTGGAGGGCAACGCCTCGGGTCCGGAACTGGCTGCGGCGCGATACGCCGAAGCCGCTGCGATGGCGTTCTCCGGGCAGGTTGATGCGGCTCGACAGAGGTTCTTCCAAATCCGCGCCGGCTTGTCGACCACGTTTGTCGATGAATACCTGAGCGAGCACGCGCAGATGGAGGCCCTCCTAGGTCGCGCTGAGCTGTCCCGCCAGCTCCTAGGGCGCCTCGGCCCCGGAGGATTTGCGCTGTCCGAGATCCAGGAACTGGCCAAGGGCGTCCTCCTAATCCGGGACGGGCGCTACGACGAGGCCGCGCACCACCTCTCGGCGATAGACGTGGAACAGCCCAATCCGAACCCCGGAAACAAGGTGGCCGTTAAGGCCTTCATCTCCGCGGCACAGCTTCTCGGCGGGCATCCCATGGCGGGAAAAGCAGCGAACGAAGCGGTCGCGGCAGCGACCGCTCAAGGCGCGAGAGGCTGGGCCCTC